>JBBRIM010000274.1:0-3231 GCA_038221095.1 Candidatus Limnocylindrales bacterium | reverse complement strand
CGATCGGGAAACGCTGCTGGATTCGGTCCGCAAGACCGGCAAGTGCCTGGTCGTCTACGAGGACAACCGGTTCGGCGGCTACGGCGCCGAGGTGGCGGCAACCGTGGCCGAGGAAGCCTTCGACTACCTCGACGGCCCGGTCACCCGGATCGCCGGCCCCGATGTCCCCGGTGTCCCCTACAACCACGTCCTCGAGGACTGGTTCATGGTCGACCCGACCAAAATCGCCGCCGGCATCCGCAAACTCGCCGCCTACTGAAGGATTCGTGGCGGGCGCCGGGTGTGCGCGGCGGGCCGCGGGGTTCGTGGCGCGGCGGGGGGGGTTCGTGGCGGGCTCGGCGGGCCGGGCTCGGCGGACGGCCGATTCGACCCTAGTTCCTGGCGGCCGCGCCCTCGGCGGGCGGCCGATTCGACCCTAGTTCCTGGCGTTTACCAGCCCGGGTGGTATTAGTCGGGAAGTCGAGGCGCTCCTGCCTCGATCTGGGGCAGTTGCGGCGTTGGGCCACGCTGGACCGAGCGTGGCTTCGGGTCGAATCGAGCTCAATCGGGTCGTCTGACCCGGTCCGTGGCCGGCGGATCCAGCCGACTACCACCCGGGCTGGTATTTGCCAAGAACCACAGTCCGCTGATCGCATTGACCGGCGCCTGGAGCCAGCGTCGTACCGCGATGTTTCGGGCGGGCATGACCGAGTTCAGGACAGCGGCATGGCGGCGCACCCGGCGTCTGGTTGCGGAGTCCTCCGGCAGGACCAGCAGCCGCGACGTCGTGCCGGTCCGCCAGCCAAAGCGAGCAAGCGCAATCTTGGCCGCCAGTCGCACCTTTTCATCTTCGCGGCGGAGCGTCTCTTCGATCGAGGTCAGCTCGGATTTGACCTCGACCACGAGGAGCGATCGGGACGCCGGATGGAAGGCCAGGACGTCGATCGAACCACGCTCGCCGTAGATCGCATAGGTCACCTCCACGCCAACCTCCCATCCAAGCGACAGGAGCACATCGACCACAGCTCCGACCAGCCGCGCATGCCGCTCGTCGAGGGTTCGATCCAGGCTTCCGCCGCGCCACCGGAGGTCGAAGTCGCCGCGCGCGTCGAGGGGCTTGATCAACGCCCGGATTGTCCGCAAAGGAAGTGTGTCGAGGTGCCCCCGCTCGGCCGCCGAAACGGTCTGCTGGGCGAGATGGGCAGCCTCGGCAAGGTCGGCCTGGCGCCAGCCGCGGCGACGGCGCAAGGCGCGAATGATCAAGCCGACGCGTCGGTCGTCCATGAGTTGCAGCGTGCCGTCCAGGCCTTGGCGGGCCGCTGGCAGGCCCTTCGCCGCGACTTATCCCGAGATTGGCCGGCGCGGCTGAGGCGGCCGCTCGACCGATGCGGTCTCGATGCGCGACACTGTGCGTCGGAGCCGGTGGCTCGAGGAGCGGGATCGGGCCCGCAGCACAGCCGTCCCAGGAGGACTGAATCCGTGGCCAAGGTGACGATGCCCCAACTCGGCGAGAGCGTGGCCGAGGGGACGATCGGCAAGTGGCTGAAGAAGCCGGGCGATCATGTCGCCAAGTACGAGCCCCTGCTCGAGGTGATCACCGACAAGGTCAACGCCGAGGTGCCGTCCCCGGTCGAGGGGACGCTCACGGCGATCCTGGTCGAAGAGGGCGCGACGGTCCCGAACAACGCCGAGATCGCGGTGATCGAGACGGCCGAGGAGGCCGCCGCCGGCTCAGGCGTGACCGCCACCCAGGCCGCCCCCACTGCCCCCGCCGTGTCCGGCCCGGTCGTCGTGTCCGTGCCCGCCGCCAACGCAGCTCCTTCCAGCGCCGCCCCGAGCCACGGCCCGGCCGGCTCCGACGAGCGCCCCGAGCACGCTGAGGGACCCGCGCCAGCCGAGCGGGCCGCAGCCATCGAGACGGCGCCCCTGCCCGGCGATCCCGATGCCCGGATGACCCCGGCGGTCCGGCGCCTGCTGCGGGAACACGGGGTGACTGCCGCCATGATCCTGGGCACCGGTGGCGGTGGCCGGATCACCCGGGATGACATCTCGAACTACGTCGAGACCCAGCGAACGGGTACGTCCGTTGGCGGCCAGGCGGTCGGCAGCGCGACGGCCCCGGCAACCCCCGCACCCGCGGCCCCCGCACCCGCGGCCCCCGCGTCCGCAGCCCAAGCCGAGGCCGCCGCTGCGAACGGCGCCACGAACGGCAGCCGTGCCGGCGCGGCCTCAGCGGCCCCGACTGATCGACGGGCGGCCGGTCCCAGCCAGGCGATCAGCTTCCCGGCCGGGGCCGACGAAGTGCTCCTGCCGATGACCCAGATGCGCAAGGGGATCGCAGCCCAGATGACCCGGGCGCTGGCAGTCCCGCACGCCTACGTCCAGATGGAAGTCGACGCGAGCAACCTGGTTCGCCTGCGCGAGTCGCTCAAGCGGGACTACCAGGCCTCGACCGGGATCTCGCTCAGCTTCGTCCCGTTCGTCGTCAAGGCAGCGGTCGAGGCACTCAGGCGCCACGGTTCGTTCAACGCCAACTGGACCGATGCCGGGTTGCTGGCCAAGCGCCGGTTCAACATCGGCGTTGCCGTCGCCGTTGACGACGGCCTGATCGTGCCCGTGATCCGCGACGCCGACCAGCTCTCGATCCATGGTCTCAACCAGGCCATCGCGAACGTGGCCGGCCGGGCCCGTCTGAACAAGTTGCGCCTCGACGATTTCGGCGGCGGAACATTCACGATCGACAACACCGGCTGGCTCGGCTCGAACCTGACGATGCCGATCATCAACGTGCCCGAGGTGGGGATCCTGACGATGGAGGCCATCACGAAGCGGCCGGTTGTCGTCGAGACTGCCCAAGGGGATGTGCTCGCCATCCGGTCGGTCATGAACATCGTCCTGGGCCTCGACCACCGGGCCAACGATGGCGCCGGCGGCGCCGCGCTCCTGCGCGACATCAAGGCCTGGCTCGAGGCGGTCGGACCCGACACCGCGCTGTACTAGGCCGGGCCACGGTCTGGACTCGTAAGATGCGCTCATGATCAGCCCTGCGATCAGCCCCTGGGCCGACGAGCGCGACGAGGTCCTCCGGTTTGCCAGGCGGATGGCGAAAGACGGCCTCGTCACGGGCACCTCGGGCAATATCAGCCGACGGGCCGGACCGATGATCGCGATCACGCCGCGCAACCGCGATTACGAGACGATGTCGGTTGACGATGTCTCGCTGGTCGACCTCGATGGCCAACCGTTGGCCGG
>JBBRIM010000273.1:0-3233 GCA_038221095.1 Candidatus Limnocylindrales bacterium | reverse complement strand
ACCCGCTCGACTGGCCGGCAACGGCTGAACGGATCCTGGCCCTCCTGCCGACCCCCGGGGACGGCGGCTCGGGCGACGTGACGGTGGTCCCCGGCCACGGCAATGTGGGTGACCGGGCGTTTGTCGAGCGTTCGCTGGACGAGCTTCGGGCGATCGTGGACCTCGCCCGGCGCGTCCAGGCCGGCGACCTCGACCTGGCCGGCGCGATCGCCGCGGCACCGTATCCGGCCGAACCCGGCGCCGAAGCGATCGAGCGAGCCCTTGCCCAGTTGCGCGGCGACTTCGCCTGAGCCCGGGCCCCGTCAGGCCGGCGGCAGGTGACTCACGATCCAGGCCGCGACCTCGCCGACGACCTGCGGTCCCTCGGGTTCGTTGAACGTCTCGTGGCGAAGCCCGTCGATGACCCGCCGCTCCACTCCGGGCCGGCCCGCGAACACCCCCGAGGAGGCCGTTGGCACCAGTTGATCCAGGCCGCCGTGGATCACCAGCGTGGGCACCCGGATCCTGCCGAGATCGGCGATCGCGGGAGCCTGGGCACCGAGGAGCACGGTTCCGAGCCGGGTCGTGGTCGAGTGGACATTGAGCGGATCGGCCACGTAATCCAGGCCAACCGCGGGATCACGTGACAGGATCGAGCCGGCGAGATCGTTCTTGACCGCGAGCATCGGCGCCACTCGACCGAGCGCCCTGACGAGGACCCGCTTCCAGGCCGGGATCGTGCTGGACACGGCCGGCGCGCTCAGGACGAGCAGATCGGACTGGGGTCGATCGGATTCGGCGTAGCGCGTTGCGATGAGGCCACCCATCGAATGTCCGAACAGGACCACGGGTTTGGCGGTGGCTCGCAGGGTCGCGAGGCGGTCGGCGATGTCGTCGAGCCAGGTGTCGAGTCGCTCGACGTAGGCCCGTCGTCCGCCCGATGCGCCGAAGCCGCGTAGGTCAAGGGCCCACGTATCGAGGCCGCCGACCGCGAAGATCCCGCCCGCACGTTCATATCGACCACCGTGCTCACCGAGGCCGTGGATGATGAGCAGGCTGGCCCGGGCCTCCCCGGCCGGCTCCCAATGACGAAGGGCAAGCGACTCACCGTCACGGGCCTGGACCTTCTCAAGCGTGCTCACTGGGCACCTCCAGCGTGATCACTCGGCCACCCGGACCAGCCAGCGACCGTGGGCCTGGCCGGCCAGGATTCCATCGAGCGCCCCGGGCAGCTGATCGAGGCTGACCTCGGTCACCCGATCGCCGAGGGCGCGCGGCCGGAAGTCGGTTGCCAGGCGCTCCCAGATCGAGCGGCGCTCGGCGATCGGCAGGGCAGCCGAATCGATCCCGATCAGGCTGACCCCGCGCAGGATGAACGGGAAGACCGTCGTCGAGAACGCCGCCCCGCCGGTATTGCCGGAGGCCGCCACCGCGCCACCGTAGCGCAGGGTCCGGAGCAGGTACGGCAGGGTGGCGCCGCCGACGCAATCGACGGCTGCCGCCCAGCGCTCCGATTCGAGCGGCCGGCTGCTCTCGGCGATCACTTCGTCGCGGGGCAGGATTCCGGCGACGCCCAGGTCCACGAGATCCTGGTGGGCGGCCGGCTTGCCGGTCGAGGCCCAGGTCTCGTAACCACGTTCGAGCAGGATTGCCACCGCCGTCCGGCCGACCCCGCCGGTCGCACCGGTTACCAGGACTGGGCCATCTGACGGGGACAGGCCCCGGGCTTCGAGGCGAGCGATCGAGAGGGCTGCCGTGAAGCCGGCTGTCCCGATCGTCATCGCGTCGCGGGCGGTCAACCCATCGGGCAGCGGCACGATCCAGCCGGACGGCAGTCGGTTGTACTCGGTGTACCCGCCGTGGCGGGACATGCCCAGGTCGTAGCCATGGGCGAGAACCGGGCTGCCGACCTCGATCTCCGGGTCGTCGCTCGCGATGACGATGCCGGCCAGGTCGATCCCCGGGATCAGTGGGCTGATCCGGGCAACCTTGCCGTTCGGGATCGTGGCCAGGCCGTCCTTGTAGTTGACGCTCGACCATTCGACCCTGACTGTCACCTCGCCGGCCGGCAGGTCGGCCGACGCATAGGCCCGGACCCCGCGTTCGACCCGGTCGTCGATCTTCTCGGCGACGAAGGCACGGAACTCGGCCGGCAGTTCGGTCATGAGCTGATTCTACGGCCGCTGGACTACTTCCGAACCCCCTACCCGGCCCTCTGGGATTGACGGGCTCGGTCGCATCGCCCAACATTCCGCCCGTGAACAACACCTGCCTGTCCTGGGAGATGTGTATGCCCTGGCGGCCCCGCCGTGTGGAGGATGGGGTCTGAGGTCACGCACTTCCTGAACAACAGGTAGCGGGACCGCAGGCTGGTCCCGGGGCCGTAGATCCGACGAGGATCTGCGGTCTTTTTGTTTTCTCCGCCAGGACGCGCCGGGTAACCGCCGAACCCAATGCTCCCGCCCGGACCGCGATCGCCAGCCCCAGCCAACCAGCCCAGCTAACCCACGAGGAGATCCCGATGGCCGACGACAACCAGCCCCAGCTCCGTCCCGAGACGCTCGCCCTGCATGCCGGCCAGAAGCCGGACCCCGCGACTAATGCCCGGGCCGTGCCCATCTACGCCACGACCAGCTACGTCTTCAATGACGCAGCCCATGCCGCCCGCCTGTTCGGGCTGCAGGAGTTCGGCAACATCTACACCCGGATCATGAACCCCACGACCGGCGTCTTCTAAGAGCGGATCGCCGCGCTCGAGGGTGGCGTCGGCGCGCTCGGTCTGGCTTCGGGCCAGGCGGCGGAAACGCTCACGATCCTCAACCTGGCCAACTCGGGCGACAACATCGTGTCGAGCTCGAGCCTGTATGGCGGCACCTGGAACCTGTTCCAGTACACCCTGCCCAAGCTCGGGATCACCACCCGCTTCGTCGACGGGACGCGCCCGGAGACGTTCGCGCCGGCGATCGATGAGCACACCAAAGCCGTCTACATCGAGACGATCGGCAATCCCCGGCTGGACGTCCACGACATCGCCGCGATCGCCGACATCGCCCACGCCCACGGCGTGCCACTCATCGTCGACAACACCTTCGCGCCACTCCTGACCCAGCCGATCGCCCACGGGGCCGACATCGTCATCCACTCGGCGACGAAGTGGATCGGTGGCCACGGCACGGCGATCGGTGGCGTCGTGGTCGATGGTGGCACCTTCGACTGGGCCGCTTCGCCGCGCTTCAAGAAGGATTTCGTTGACC
>JBBRIM010000272.1:0-3236 GCA_038221095.1 Candidatus Limnocylindrales bacterium | reverse complement strand
GTTGGTCTTCTCGGCGAGCTGCCCGATCTCGTCGGTGCCGTACCCCTCGATCAGCGGTGTGACCGGCGTGACGTCGTAGGTCAGGTCGTTGTCACGCAGCTTCTCCATGCCCTCGGCGAGCCACGTGGCGCACTTGTCGGCGAGCATCGCGACGGTCGACTGGATGGGGGCGATGGACCGCGTGATGCCTCGGCCGATGCGCCAGGCGAGCAGGACCCCGAGGGCCGTCGCCACCAATGCCGCGAGCAGCAGCTGGAACTGGGTCGTTGCGACAGTTGCCTGGGCGCCGGTGTTCGCGAGGTCCGCAAACTCCTTGTTGACGCCGACGAGGTCGTCCAATGGCTTGGCGAGGACCGCCATGGCCGAGCTCAGGGTCGCGGCATCGACGGTCTTCCCGGCCAGCAGTTGGTCACGGATCGGCGTGTAGGCGTTGTAGCCGGAGTGGAAGGAGGCCAGGGCGGCTGTCTCGGTGCCCTGGAGGCCGGCCTTGCCCTGCGACGCGAGCGTCGCGCTGAAGTCAGGGCTCAGCGTGCTCAGCCACTCGTCCTCGTAGCGCTTGACGATGGCCGCCATCGAGGCGTCCGCGGCGGTGACGGCCGCGGCGAGACTGGTCCGATCAGCGACCGGCAGCGACCCCTGGTCCAGCAACACCAGGTCCGTCGCGATCTGCGCCCGGTCCAGGTTCGCTTCGCCGACGTTCATGATCGGCACGAGCATGAACCCGTACATGTTGTCGAGCTGGGACTTGAGCTGGCTCGATCCGTTCAGCGAGACGCCCATCACGACGACGGCGGCGACGGGCACCATCGCGGCCAGCATCGCGATCTTGCGGGAGAGGGTCATTCGGGGCATTGCGGCGGCTCCTGGTTGGGCGGGGAGGAAACACGTGACGCCCATGGCGGAGTCGCGCATGACCGGTATGGGCCGGGCGCGGCGCTGCGCATATCGGGGAACACCCCGGGAACCGGCACCCCCCTCGACTGCGCGAGGCGCGGGTGGTCGGCACCTCATCCTCATGCCGCTGGATCGGGCCGCTGCGCAACCTCGGCTCCGCAGGCCCGGGGCTCATCGCGTTCCGGCGCGGGATCCCGGCCCGTGCGCGGCCAGGCCCGGATCCACCGAAGTCCCGACTGACCAGGGCTGTTGACGATCCGGACGGAGGCTCGGGCGCCGAGGCGCTGGGGACCGTGTCCGGGGCGTCGCCGGTCGACCTGCTGGTGACCGACGTGAGGATGCCCGGCGTTCAGGGGCCGGACCTCGCGCGCCGGCTGCGCGTCGCCGACCCGAGACTGCCGGTCGTTTTCGTCTCCGCGTTCGCCGAGCGGTTCAGCCCCGAGGACCTCGAGGGCGATGCCCCCTCGCTGATGCTCGAGAAGCCGTTCTCTTCAGCGGCGCTGAGCCGGGTTGTCCGCGACGCGCTCGACTGGCCCACCTAGCACTGGCTCACTCCTCGGTTGGGCTGCTGAAGGCATGGACTCGCTGCCGTCCAAGCGAGCTCGACCGCGGCCGCCGGCTCGGCGCTTTTGGCGAGGGCCTGCCGGTAGCGGGTCACGATGAACAGCGCGTAGTCGATGCCGACGCCGATGTTCAGCATCAGGACGAGCTGAATGGTGAAGCTCGGCATCGTGACCGCGTTCGCCAGGAGTGTGACCACCGCCGTGCCGGTGCCGATGCCGAACAGCGCGGTCACGATCGGCAATCCCATCGCGAGCAGCGAGCCGAAAGCCAGCAGCAGGATGACGATCGCGGCCAGGAACCCAAGCCCCTCGCTCGAGCCGCCGGCCGAGGCGGCGAACCGATCGCCACCGAGCTCGAGCTCGACGCCGGCCGTCCGCGAGGCCTCGGCCTTGCTGCGGATCTCCGCGATCCCGGTCGCGTAGTCCGCCTCGCTCCGATCGGCGAGGTTGAGCCCGGCGAAGGCGATGGTCCCGTCGCGGCTGATCTGGTAGCGCCCCGCCGCGTCGTACGGGCTGCTGATTGTGAGGTCCCGGACGCCGGCCTGGAGCTCGTCGAGCAAGGCGGTGATGTCGCCGGCCAGTGAATCTGTCCGCGTAAGCGGCCAGTGAATCTGTCACCGGCCAAGCCCAGCGTAACGCCCCCGCCAGGGATGGTCGCGGCCGGGTGTCCGGCCCGGCCGCGGAGCAGGCGCCTCGGAACGGGTCGACGCCGGGACGTCGCGGTCTGGCGCCCCCTCGGCGAGTCGCGACAGATGCCGGGCGCGGAGTTGGCCTGGATCGGCCGGCGCCGTCGTGAGCTGGGCGCACAGACCGTCGTGGCTGACCCACACGCTGCCGTCGAGTCGCTCCTGGAGGATGATCGATCGCCCGGACCAGCTCCGACCATCGGCTCGCCGCGGCAGGGCGAGGTCGCCACCCGGCCAGCTGACCGTGTTGTCCCGACTGACCCGGCGTGGATAGTGGAAGCAGAAGACGGTGTCGGAGCCGAGGCCGTCGGGCCACGGCCGCCAGGCGAGCTCGGGATCGGCGGCGGGCACGGCGAACCGTGCGTTGTGGCGCTCGAGGAAACCGGGCAGGAAGGCGTTGGCCGCCTCGATCGTGGTGATCCCGGCCAGGCGCAGTTCCGTGACGAGCCGGTCCTGGAACGTCCCCCACAGGCGCTCGACCCGGCCCTTGCCCTGGGCCGAGTGGGCGCCGATCCAGGCAATGGCCGCCACCTCGAGGGCCCGCCCGACCTGGGTCAGGCCCCGCTTGCCGGTCAGCTGCTCGGCGAGCGTCGGGGCCCGGTTCTGCTCGACGATGAAGATCCCGTGCCGGTCGGAATAGACGGCGCCCGGGAGACCATGGCGGTCGGCCGCCTGGGCGAAGGTGGTGAAGTAGCCGGCGGCATCCTCCGCGGCGCGGAAGGTGGCGCCCGTCACCAGGCCGGTCGCATCATCGATCCCGCCCACCAGCGTCGTGAACGGCAGGTCCGGGCCGAACCAGCGATGTCGGCTGCCGTCGACCTGGAGGAGCTGGCCCGCCCGTGGCATCCGCTCGCGGCGGCTGCGGTGACGCGGCGGACGACGGGTGCGGGCCGGGCGGACGTTGGCCTCGGCCAGGATCCGCCGCAGGGTCCGCTCGGCGAGGTCAAGGTCCTCCCGCTCGACGAGCAGCTCCGCCAGGTGGGTGTGGTTGACCCCGACGTACGTGGTCGTGGCCAGCTCGACGACCCGCTCGCGGATCGCGCCGGGGACGCGGTGCGCCGGGGCCCGGTCACGGTTGCCGTGGACGAGGCCG
>JBBRIM010000271.1:0-3250 GCA_038221095.1 Candidatus Limnocylindrales bacterium | reverse complement strand
GTTGGCGTAGTTGCGCTCCTGCAGCGCGGTCGCCTTGGCGTTGGCGGTCTGGTGGAGGCAGGCCAGGATCGTCGGCTTCCGGCGCCGCCGGGCACCGCGCGTCGGGTAGCCGTACGCCTTGTTGGTCAGGAGCGCCATGACGGTGGTCATCTCACGCCCCGCCAAAGGGCCGAGGCCTCGAGGCCCAGGAGGGCGAGGATCGCGCCCAGGAGGGGCAGGAGGACTTCGGGCGTGATGTCATAGCCGGGGACGGCGACATCGAGGACGAGGAGCACGACGAGGACGATCGTGAGCGCGGCCGCGGCACCGATCCGGGCCGACGAGTAGTCATCGGCCCTGCGGTGCTCTGGGTCATGGTCACGCTGCTCATCGCTCATGCCGGCGCAGTTGGTCGATCCACACGTCGACGAGGGGAGGGAGCAGCCAGCGGTCGAGCGCGATGCCCATCGCGACGCCGGCGAGGAACGCCAGGACCAGCTCGACTCCGCTCATCGGGCTACTCCGGGGTTGACGGCGCGGACGTACCCGGCGGGGGGACCCGGGAGTCGATGTGGATCGGACCAGCGCGCCGTCATGCCCCAAGCGTGCGGGCGGCGGGCCGCGGTTTCTAGTTGGTCGATTGGGCCATGTCGCTGCGAGGGTGGACGGGCGGCGGCCAGGCCTCGGGGCGATCTTCTAGCCACGCGCCGTAGCCGGCCCGGTCCTCATCGCCGGTCCGGGCGCTCCTGGGACTTTCGGGCCCTTGCTGACCGGATGAGGGTGGTAGTTGATTGCCAGGTCAACGCAACCGAGCAATGAGGATCCGCATGAAGTTCGTCTGGGCGGCGGCCTACGTCGGCCTGTTCCTCGTCGCGTTCGTTGGAGGCTCGCTCATCGCCGCCGTGCTCGGAGTTGGCGCTCGGCTCGTCAGCCTCGGCCACCCGGCTCCGTTTCAGACGTACAGCGAGCTCTCCCGCGCGGTTTCCACGGCGAGCAGCATCAACGGACTGCTTGCGCTCGCCTTCGCCGTGGTGTTCGTGACGGCACTCTGGTCCATCCGAAACCCGGGAGGAGTCAGACGCAAGCGCGATGCGTTCGTGGCTCAGGCCAAGGCTCCGAAGGGATGGCACCTCGTCGTCTACTGGATCGCGGCAGTCTGCACAGTCGTTCTGTACCCGCTAGCGATCTACTCCACGTGGCGGTATATCGATGCCCGTCGGACCCGTACGACCGCTGGGTCCCCCGACCGTCTTGCGTCGCGCCTCACGGATCTCGACGCCGCACGAGACGCAGGTTTGATCACGCCGGAAGAACACGCATCCAAGCGCGCCGCATCGATCGAGGCCTTCTAGGCCAGAAGGCAACTGCCACGCGGAGCGCAGTCGCCAGGCATGCCCGCTACCCGCTTGGGTCTGTTCATCGACCTAAGATGCCGACCATCACCCGCCTGCCCCTGAACAAGCCGACCGAGCGCTCTATGCTTTGTGGGAGTTCCGTCGTAGAACCTGGGATCATTCTCACCCTCGCGATCGCCGCGATCGCGCTCTTCTGGGAGCGCAGGCAAACGCGCGCCAAGGAGGCCGAGCTCGAGCGCTGGAAGGCCATGACGCCCGGGGAAAGGTCGAAGGCGAACAGCGACAGGCACCGGAGTCGACTGCTCGCCGAGGCGAGTCCAGGGGAGCGACCCGCGATCTTCGAACGGTTTGCCTTCCTCGATTCCATCGAGCACTTGAGCAGCGCGGAGAAGGACGCCGCATACGCGAAATGGTCTGATTCGCGACGTCCGCAAAGTCCGGTGCTGGCTGTCCGTCCGATGCCCGAGGCGTCTCCGCGCCGCCCGACGCCAAGGACCCACACGCAGGACACGATCTACAGCCGCCGCACCGTCGTCGGTGCCCTGAAGCGCGAGTTGCCGGGCGCACTTGCCGGCCTCACGGAAGGAGGGATGGGGCCCATTGCCTTCGCTCACGCGGCGGTGGACGCTGGTGTGAGCATCGTTGGCCGGTATCCCAAGATCAGCACCGGCAGCGGCGGCATCATGGACGAGGGCGGTGCACGGGCGATGGTGATCGAGGTCCTCGTTGACACCCTGGCTCAGGACGATCGCGAGAAGACGCAGCCACTCCTCGACCCTGATACGCGGTTGGCCATCGAGTCATACGACATGTCTAAGGGGGATTCGGCGACAGGATTGGCGATTTTGGTGTCGATCCTCCAGGTGACGGCGGACGAGGCGCTGGCCGCGCGCATGGCTTCCTGGCCGGATCGTCCCTGGGGCGCCCCGTGGACTGGGCACGACGAGGTCATGGCGGCCGCCGATGCCGTGACGGAGATCGGCATCAGTCGCGGTATGTGCCGCGGACCGTGCCCCGTGTACACCGTGACGCTGCGCCGGAATGGTTCCGCTGAGTTTGTCGGTGAGCACTTCGTGGAGCGGCTTGGCCAGCACGTTTCGGACCTGGAGCCCGAGTCGTTCGACACGTTGGCGCGAGCCGTGATGTTTCTGTGTCTAGCATCTCCGAATCGCGTCGACGAGTCCTTCATGCAATACGTCCTCGACGTTCCGCACATGTCTGTCTGGGTTCTGCGTGCGGGTGAGCGCGTCGAGGCCGGCCAGTACTCCGGGGTCGGGGACAGGACCACCTCTCGACTTGGCATGCTCATCGATAGTGTCGTTTCGGACATGGCCTGGCGACCGGCCGACGCCTGACCGGCCCGTTGCTTCACGGTAGGCCCCGCCCTCGTCTTCGATCGGCCCGAACCGTGGCCTCGGCCATTAATCCGTTCCGTCGAACCCGAACCAGGTGTTCCGGAGCGGAGCCATCGTGCTCGGGCAGCCGCCTCGCGAGGATCCAAACGAGCTGGGCCGTCGTCGACGCACCAACTTTGTTGCGCGCGTTCGCCAGGTGATGCTTGACCGTCGAATGCGACAGCCCGAGTCGATGGGCAGCCGCCTTCTCGGAACCGGCTGCCAGGACGGCCTCGACGACCCGGAGCTCGCGGTCAGTCGCGCGTCCGGAGACCTGTTCTCTCAAGCCAGCCGCCGGGCTGCGGCCAGCCACTCATCCCGCGCCTCGATCGGGATCTCGTAGGTTGCTAACGCGCGCCCGACACCTGTCGGGCGCGCCAATGTCTGGGAGGAGACGTTCTTCCGGTCGCACGTGATCAGGGCGACGCCGTTGGGGCGGTGATCGTCTTCAAGCAGCTCGAGGTCCGGCGCAGGTTGCGCTGGCAGCGGTCGGAGTAGCCGGTGAAGAGGAGGTCGAAGCGG
>JBBRIM010000270.1:0-3256 GCA_038221095.1 Candidatus Limnocylindrales bacterium | reverse complement strand
CGATCCCTCGGTGATGAGGGCGCTGATCTCGGCTGGATCGGTGACCTCGACCGCCTTGCCGTCGCGCAGGGCGTGGGCCTTGAGCGACTCAGCGAAGGACCGGCCGGCCTGGTCGGGCATCTATCCCGAGATCTCGGCTCGCTCGGTGAACAAGGCGGTGACAAGGAGGCTGGCGACCAGCCAGATCACGACAACCACGAGGGCCGCGTTCGGATCGAGCCGCGCCAGCTGCCGGCCGCCCGGCCCGGTGGCGCCGGGGCCAATGGAGATCACCGCGGTCGCTGCGTTGAACGGGAAGTACTTGATCACGTCGGGCAGGAAGAGGGTTGCGAAGGACTCGGCGAAGTAGATCCCGATCCCTGCCCCAACGCCGGCGAGCTGGCTGCGGGCGAGCGTAGCGATCGCGAAGCCGATTGAGCCGACCTCGATCAGGCCCAGCCAGCCCCGGGCGAACTGTTCGGGCAGGTTGCCGAAGATCGAGGTGTCACTGATGCCATCGGTGGAGACGCCCCCGATTTTCGCGGCGATGAACGCGATCACGACCCCCACTGCGAAGGCGACCAGCAATCCGATCCCAGCCAGGACCGCGATCCCCGAGAAGGTGGTGAGCATGTAGCGGCTCCGGCTTTCGCCCCGGGCAACCGCGGTCTTGAGCGTCCCCCACGTCCATTCGGACCCGGCGATCGCGGCCGCGTAAGCCAGCACGAACAACCCACCCAACCCAAGCACGAAGGCGAGGATCTCGGCGTAGGCGATCGGGAAGGTGAGGAGCAGCCGGGTTGCGGCGCTGCCGTCCTGGGACTGAGCCTGCCGGGCCGAAGCCCCCACGGCCAGGTAGATCAGGGCCATCAGCAGGATCAGCAGGCCCAGGGTGAGCCAGGTCGCGAGGCGGCTGCGAAGCTTGCTCAGCGTCGAGATGAACAGTCTCATTGCCAGCTCCCCCCGACCGTCGCCGGCTGGCCTGCTTCGCGTGGCCCGGGTTCTGTGGCGGTCAGTTGGAGGAAGAGCGACTCGAGGTCGCTGCCAGCCTCGAGGCCGGAGGCGTAGATCCCGGCAGAGGCGAGGGCTCGGTTGACCTCGGCGGCGCGACTTGGCTCGATCGGCACGACCAGCCAGCCCATTTCATTGGCCGGACCGTTCGGCCGACCTTCGTCCGATCCATCGACCCGTGCCGCGACACCAAGCGGTGCGAGGGCCGCAACGGCTCGGCCGACCTCGTCCGAGGCCACCCGGACGCGGACCTGGCCCTCGGCGTGGAGCAGCGTCTCGATCCGGCCTTCGCGCACGAGCTTGCCCAGAGCGATGATCCCGATCACGTCGGCCAGCTGGCTTACCTCGCTCAACAGGTGGCTCGAGATGAAGACGGTCTTGCCGGCCGAGGCGAGGTTGCGCAGCGTGTCCCGCATCGCCACGATTCCGGCGGGGTCGAGTCCGTTGGCCGGCTCATCGAGAAGCAGCAGCTTGGGGTCGTTCAGCAGGGCGCCGGCGATGCCGAGACGCTGCTTCATGCCCAGCGAGTAGGTCGAAACCTTGTCGCCGCCGCGCTCGTGCAGGCCCACCAGCTCGAGCACCTCGTCGGCCCGGTGCCTGGGCGTGGGTGCGCCACTGGCCGCGAGCGCGTGCAGGTTGGCCCGGCCCGACAGGTAGGGATAGAACGCGGGGGACTCGACGAGCGCGCCAACATCGAAGAGCCGATGCCGGTCGCGTCGGCCGAACGGTCGACCAAGGAGCTCGATCGTACCGCCGTCGGGATGGATCAGCCCCGTCAGCAGACGCATCGTGGTCGTCTTGCCGGCACCGTTCGGGCCGAGGAAGCCGTAGACCACGCCGGTCGGCACCGACAGGTCCAGGCCGACCAGCGCCGGCCGCTGGCCGTAGCGCTTCTGGAGATTCCTGGTGGCGAGCGCGAGTCCATCGGTCGACCCGCCGCTCACAGCCGGTGGGGCGCCACTCAGGGGATCGGCTCGAGGTCGATCGTGCGGACCTGGCGGGTGTGTCCTGCCTCGGTACGGACGAGTGCGGTCGGGATCACGCCGCCGGGCAACTTCTCGATCACGGCAGCTTCGCCGTTGTACAGGCCGCTCCCGATGATCCGGACTCGATCGCCGACCGTGAGGCCCTCACGGCCCTTCGTCGCGGACAGGTTGATCGACGCGACGGTCGTTCGAATGATGGGCGGCGGCTCGGTGCCGGGGAGGGGCGGCTTGACCGGGGCCGGGGGGCGGCGGTAGACGTTGCGGCGGGGCTTCGTGGCGATGGTTCGTTACCTCACTTCGGCACTATGGACTGCCATCTGACGCCGCTCGAGTGCTCCGTCATGGCCGGCCGCCTGACACGATAAACCATCCGGGTTTCCGCGGAGTCCGGCCGAACGTCCTGGGCCCGCGCGACGTGGTCCGGGACGAATCAAGACGACAGGCCCGGCCGCCGAGGCTGCGCCTGTCGCGGAATCTGGTGCTCGCCGGTGGAGCCGAGGGTCAGTTGTTGCCGCCGCCGCGTCGGGGGCGAGCCGGCTCGGGCTTTTCCTTCGGCTCGTGGCCGGGGCGAGGGGGTCGGGGCATTGTCCCGGGCGCCATGTCGGGCGCCGCGACATGCGGGCCGCGGGCGCGGGCCGCTTCGACGCCGGCCGCGAAGGCCTTGGCGACGGCCGGCGGGACGCTGCCGATCCAGGCCGCCTGGATCTGGTTGACCCGCTCGGTCTCCTGGGCGCGCCGCTCGCGTTCTCGCTTCGAGTGCTTGGTCATGATTCCTCAGTCGCCTGTCGGGCGGCACCGGAGTCGGTGCACCGTAGCGCCGAGTATGCACGGGATGGGCTGGGGCCGCCATCGCAAGCGCCAACCCGGGGCGCTTCAGGCCGGCACGACCACGACGGGGCAACCAGAGAGTTGGGCAACGTGGGCGGAGACGCTCCCGAGCAGCCGTCGCTTGACGGTGCCCCGCCCGCGCGAGCCGAGGACGATCAGGTCGGCGCGTTCCGCTCGAGATGCTTCGACGATCACCTCGGCTGGGTCGCCCTCCCAGATCAGGTAGGTCGCCCGGATTCCTGACGCTCGCGCCTGCTCGACGATCGCGCGAACACCCAGCTCGAGCCGACCGCGCTCCTGGTCAACCCGGCGCAGCAGGCCCCCGGGCAGCCGGAGCTTGCCCGGTTCGACGACGCTCAGGACGATGAGTTCAGCCCCGTGCTCTCGGGCCACCCGAATCGCCTCGTTCGTCGCACCGTCCGAGGACGGGCTCAGGTCGACGGCCAACAGGA
>JBBRIM010000269.1:0-3295 GCA_038221095.1 Candidatus Limnocylindrales bacterium | reverse complement strand
GGGGGGAACTTGCGGCCTCAGGTGGAGCCACGACGACGATGAAGTTGTCGGTCTCGAGCCGGGTCGATGGTTCGGTCGTCGAGCCGCTGCCGTCGAGGCGGGCCAGGCGGCCGTCTTCGAGCTCGACCTGGACGAGCGATTCGAGCAGGTCGCCAAGACGCCCATCGGCGGCGATCGCGCCGTGACGGATGCCCTCGGCGGTATAGGCCTCGAAAGGAATCGTCATGCGACACCTCGTGTAGGCGAGCGTCCCACCGAACGGTCAATCCGTCCACCCGCGGGCGTACCCCATCGACAATCCGTTGGTACCGTCCGCGGCGATCAGTGGTGCCGCCGGGCACCATGCTCGCCCGACCGCTCAGTACGGCGGCCAGGGAGTCGCCGGTCGCTCGGGATCGGGCTGGGGGAAGCGGCCGATCGCGATCAGCTGGTCGACTCGGGCACGCAGGCTGGCGATCTCGGTTGGGTCGAGGAGTGCGGCCAGGCGCCGGCCAAGGCGGCCGTCGAGCGCCCCACGGAGCAGGTCGAGGACCGCCAGCTCGTCTGCCTCGAAGGGCTCACCACGCCAGGCCCAGAGCACCGTCCGGAGCTTCGGCTCAATGGCGAAGCAAACGCCATGATCGATGCCGTACAGGTGCAGCGGCCGGGCCGTGTGGTCGACCGGTTCGTCGCCGATCTCGGGGCCTCCACCACCGGCTGGTTCGGATGCCACCTCGCCCGGCTCGAGTGAGACCGGCAGGATGTGGCCGCCCTTGCGATCGGTGTTGTTGACCACGGCGTCGAAGATCGCCATCCGGCGCAGGCGAGGGTCCGAGGTCCGGACCAGGTCCCACGGATGGACGCTTCGGTCGGTGTCGATCCAGGACTGGACCATACCCGGTCCGAACGGCCCATCGCGCAGGACGGTCGGCGGCACGATCCCCCAGCCGGTCGCGTCCGACACCAGACCGGCCGCGACTTCGCGATTGGCCAGCGTGCCGTCCGGGAAGTCCCACAACGGGCGCTCGAAACGGACCGGCTTGTAGATCGCGGCAAGTTCAGCCGAGCCCGAACGCAACGTGCAGTAGAGCGCTGCGTTCGACGACACGACGAGCCGGCCGAGGACCTCCAGCTCGCCGTTGCGAAGGACCGCCCGGGCGGCCTTCTGGTCGAGCCCCGGCAGCCCGGGTAGGCCCACGCCGTTCAGTTCAGGTAGGCGTTCGGGCGGGCGCAGATGTGGCCCTGGGCGTCGAGCGGCTCACCACAGCGCGGGCAGAGCGGCCGGCCGCCGGCAATCACCCGGGCGGCCCGGGCGACGAAGGTCCGGACATCGGCGGGCGAGAGGCGTACCCGGACCAGGTCAGGCCCGTCGGCGTCGTCGTCATCGGCCAGCACGGCGTCGACGATCGAATCGTCGTCATCGGCATCGGTGATTGCGCCGGCCTGGATCAGGACCATCTGGCGGGCGCTGTCCCAGCCGATCGTCATCGAGCCCACCCGGAACGCCTCGACCAGCGGCTCGCCGAGCGGCTCGTCGTCGACCGGGCGGTCACCGGTGTCGGCCGGGATCCCCTCGACGCCGCGTTCGGCCAAAGTGTCGAGCAGGGCGCCCAGGTTCGCGGCGAGCACGGCGACCTGGGCCTTCTCCGCAGCCACGCTGACGATCGAGCCACCCTGGCGGGCCTGCAGGAAGAAGGCCCGATTACCGGGCTCGCCCACGGTCCCGGCGATGAACCGGTCGGGGGCGTCGAAGTTGGAGATGCGACGGGTCATTCGTGTGCCTCTGTGGTTGCCGCGGCAGCGCCGCCGATGGCCGGCTTCGTTCCGGCCGGCGCTCGTCGCCGGCCTACCTTCTTCTTCGTTTCGAACAGGTCTCCCGGATCGCCCCCGACATCGTTCATCCGCAGGACGAGTGGTCGCAGCGCCGTATAGCGAACCACGCTGAGCGAGGCGGGTCCGACCACGATCCGCTGGAACTGGTCGAGATGCAGGCCGAGCGCGTCGGCCAGGATCGCCTTGATCACGTCGGCGTGGCTCACGATTGCGTATGTCGCGTCGGGTCCGAGACGGGCATTCCAGTCGCGGACGGCGGCCACGGCCCGGGCCTGCGTCTCGCGCAGGGCCTCGCCCCCGGGAAAGGTGACGGCCGACGGATGAGCCTGGACGGTTACCCACAGCGGATCTTTGGCGAGGACCTTGATCTGGCCACCCGTCCAGTCCCCATAGCGGACTTCGCCCAGGCGTTCGTCAACGTGCCGGGGCGGCGCCGGATCGCGCCCCGCCGCAACCGCGTCGGCCGTGTCGACGCAGCGCTCGAGGGGAGAACTGACGATGGCCGCCAGGGCCACCGGCAGGATGCGGGTCGCCACTGCCTCGGCCTGGCGCAGGCCACGCTCGTCGAGATGGACGCCCGGTGTCCAGCCGACGAGGATCGGCCCGGTCAGCGCGGTCAGGCCATGGCGAATGAACAGGACGGTGGTCAAGGGAGACGAATGCTACCGCGTGCGTCGGCGACCCGCGTTCATCGCTGGTTCATCGCTGGTTTGGCGCTGGTTCCGCTGGTTCCGCGGGTTCCGCGCTGGTTCGTGGTCCGCTGGCGGCCACGGCGGCTGTTTCCGCGCGGGTTCTTGGCGGTTGGTGCACCCAGAACAACAAACCGCGCAAGTCTTCCGTGGACCAATGGCTGGGAGGATCACGCGGGTTCGAATTCATCCCGCGCCACTCATGCGCAGGGATGGAATCCGCTGCGGCGCCGGTCGAAATGGAAGCTGACGGCCGATTTCAGCATCCTCAGGTCCGGATTCCGCCTACTTGTCGTTCTGTGTGCAACAACCGCCGCGGAGCCCGGCCCGGGCACCAGGGGCGGGGTGCCCAGCGCGGGTTCCGGCCCAGGGCCCGGCTTGGGGCCGCGCCAGCCGGTCAGGCCTGGGCCGTATGATCGGCGGCGATGAACGATACGGTGAACGACCGACACTCGCCGGCTTTCGCCCGCGCCGGCAGTGCAGCGGCCTGGCAACCGGGGCCCGAGCAACTGACCGAGGCCCGCCTCGCCCGGTTCCTCCGCTCGACCGGGTTCGACGATCTCGACGACCTCCAGGCGCGGGCAGCCGCCGATCCGGGCTGGTTCTGGGGTGCCGCCGCTGACGACATCGGGATCGCCTGGCAGCGCCCGCCGACCACCATCCTCGACCTGGCTTCTGGTCCGGCCCGCGCCCGGTGGTGGGGCGGGGGAGCGTTCAACCACGCGCTCGCCTCGACCGAACCGTGGGCCCACGAACGACCCGCCGAAGAGGCCCTCGCCTGGGAGGGCGAGGAC
>JBBRIM010000268.1:0-3310 GCA_038221095.1 Candidatus Limnocylindrales bacterium | reverse complement strand
CGTCGTCGTGACCCAGCCCGGCGTCCTCAACGCCACCCTCAAGACCGCCGTGGCCCGCGAGGGCCTGTTCTACGCGCCGGATCCGGCCAGCACCGAGACCTGCTCGATCGGGGGCAACCTGGGCACGAACGCCGGCGGCCTGTGCTGCCTGAAGTACGGCGTGACCCGCGATGCCGTCCTCGGGTTGGAGATCGTCACGGCGACCGGCGAGGTCGTCCGTCTCGGCGGGCGGACCACCAAGGATGTCGCCGGCTACGGCCTGATCCCGCTGATCGTCGGCTCACAGGGCACCCTCGCCCTGATCACCGAGGCGACCCTCCGGCTGCGCCCGACCCCGCCGCCGAAGGCGACGCTGCTGGCATTCTTTCCCAGCCTGGTCTCGGCCGGCGACGCGGTCTCGGCCCTGGTCGAGGCCGGGGTCGAGCCGTGCACCCTCGAGCTGATGGACCGGACGACGATCCGGGCCGTCGATGACGACCACCACCTGGGCCTCGACCGGGAGGCTGCGGCGATGCTCATGATCGAGTCCGACCTGCCCGGCACGGCCGCGACGCGCGCGCTCGAGATCGCCGACGCGGTCTGCCTCGGAGCCGGGGCCGACTCGACGATCGTGGCCGAGACAGAGGCCGAGGCCGACCTGCTCCGGCAGGCCCGCCGGCTCGCCTTCCATTCGATGGAGCGCCTTGGCGTGGCCCGGATGGAGGATGTCGGGGTGCCCCGCGGCCAGGTCCCGGAGCTGCTCGCCGAGATCGAGCGGATCGCCGTCGAGCAGGGTCTCACGATCGCCACGTTCGGGCACGTCGGCGACGGCAACCTCCACCCGAACATCATCCTGGAGCGCGACGATCCCGACGGCGAGGCCAAGCTCGGCCGGGCCACCGACGCGCTCTATCGGGCCGCGATCGCGCTCGGCGGCACGGTCACCGCCGAGCATGGCATCGGCGTGGCCCGGCGCGACTACCTCGAGCTGCAGCGTGGCAGCGGCGCCGTCGCCCTGATGCGGGCGGTCAAGACGGCCTTCGATCCCCTGGGCATCTTCAACCCGGGCAAGGTCCTGCCTGACGCCTGAATCCGGGCTGCCCTGGCGGGCCCGCGGTGCCACCGCTGAACCGTGGCGAGCCCGCGGCGCCGGCCGCTGAACCTTGGCGAGCCCGCGGCGCCGGCCGCTGAACCTTGGCGCGCCCCGCGGCGCCGGCCGCTGAACCTTGGCGGGGTGGGACTCGGGCGCAGGGCCCCGGGCGGTCGGCTCGAGGGGCTTACCGGCAGTCGTGCGGTGCATGAGCATTCCGGGGACATGGCGACCCATAAGGCTCGGCCGCCGGTCCGGAGCACGGCCTCGGGCCCTGAACCGAGCATCGATCACGCTCGGGTCCCGAACTTCGGCAAGGTCATCGGCACGGATCGAGCCGATCCGCGGGGCTTGAGCCCCTGCTTCCCCTCAGAATGCTCATGGAGCGAGCACCGAGGTCGTCAAGGCCGGCGCCACGAAGGCTAAGTCATTCGGTTCCGGGTGCATGGGCACTGTGAGCGTAGCGAGGCTCGACAAGGCTCCATTCAGACCGTTCAGGCTGTCTCAGCTGCGCGATCCGTGCTGACCTCACGCTCGAAGACGACCCCGTGCGACGGCGCGGCGCTTCCAGGTTGGCCTTGAGCAGTACCCCTGCGCTCACAGCGACCATGTACGAGGAATCGATCGGCTTAAGCGCGTCAGGGACTCGCCAGCGCCCGCCCCGGGCCGCCTCGGAACACGTCCGCGCCGCCCGGGATGCCTGTGCCCGGGCTAGACCCACCAGGTGGCGAGGTCGGCCACGATGTGGGCGATCGCCGGGGCGGCGACGCTGCCCGACGTGAGCCGCAGCCCGGCCAGGAAGACGCCCACGCCCAGGTCGAGCGGGACGACGTGCCAGCCGTACAGCGGCACGTGCATCAGGGCGAAGGCGACGCTCGTCACGGCCACCGCGAGGGAGGTACCCGACGCCGTCTGCAGCGCATCGAAGAGGGCGCCACGCAGGACGAGCTCCTCGGCGCTCGCGACCAGGATCGTGACCAGGACCCACGGCACGAAGTCACTGCCCGGAACGACCTGGAGCGGCCGTCCGGCCAGCCGGCTGGCCGCGATCGCGAGCCCCACGAGGAGCGCCGCCCCGGCCAGGCCGAGCGCAATCGCCGTGGCCCGAGGCAGGCCGAACCGGCTCCCGCCGGCCCATCCCAGGAGCACGAGGGCGACCCCGAAGACCGTCCCGATCAGGAAGACCGGCGCCTCGGCCACCGTCGCCGCCCAGCGCCCGCAAACGATGACGGCCAGGCCCACGCCCAGCCCAACCGGCCGGACGAAGCGCGCGAGCCGGGCAGGATGCCCCGATCCGCGGGCGGCGGCCGAGATCACCGGGCTGGATGCCCCGACCCGCGGGCGGCTGCCGAGATCACCGGGCGAGGGGCACGAACTCGATCGAGCCCGTGGCGTAGGTCGGCGGCCAGACGAACGTGTACGACCGGACCGCCTGCCACTGCCAGATCACCGCGGCTGCGCGAAGGTTCTGGCCGAGCGTTCCCGGCGCGCCCGAGAAGAGGACCCCGGCCCCGTTCGGCAGGCTACCGCTGGGCAGGTCGAGGCCCCGGGCCGTGGCCGCGATGTCCGTCGCAGCGAGCCCCGCCGGTGCCGCAGGCAGGACATCGTGGAAGAGCGCCCATGCCGCCGAGAAGCCCGACAGTGCCTCCTCGGTTGGTCCGGCTGCCGCCGAGCCGGCGCTCACCGGCCCGACGATCACCGGCCCGGGGCTGCCTGAGGCGGCCGGATCAGATCCGCCATAGGACTTGTCGTTGTAGTTGTCGCTAGGTGCGCTCGCCGGGTTGTCCTTCGACCAGGCGCTGGCCAGCCGATCGTAGATCGCCCGCGCCGCCGACCCGAGGGCGCTCGGCTGAAATCCTCCAGTCGGCCGATCCGAGGCAAAGATCCCGACGGCATCGGCGCCCAGGGCACCGGCGAAGTCGGGAGAGCACTCGGCCATGGTCGAGCCGATCAGAGCCTGGACCTTGAGGCCGGCGCCGAGCATCGCCTTCCGGAAGGCGACCCCGTCCGGGATGTGCGAGGCGAGGATGATCACCGACGGCTTGGCGGCAGCCAGTTCGGCCATCACGTGCGGCCAGTCGGGGTAGGTCAGGTTGTAGGTCTGCTGATCGACGACCTGGGTGCCGCTGGATCGAGCCGAGGCCAGGGCCGCCGCGGCAACGGACTGGGGATAGGCATCGCTGGCGGCCACGATCGCCAGGCGCAGGCCGCCCGGTGTCGTGCCCAGCCGGGGGGCGAGCT
>JBBRIM010000267.1:0-3350 GCA_038221095.1 Candidatus Limnocylindrales bacterium | reverse complement strand
TTCGCGATAGGTGAGCCGCGGGAACGGATGGTTGAGGATGGCGCGGTCGGGAGTCACGACATGTGACACCGCGAGGGCCATCTCCTCGACCCACGCCATCACGTCATGCTCGTCGACGAAGCTCATCTCCAGGTCGAGCTGGGTGAATTCGGGCTGGCGGTCGCCGCGCAGGTCTTCGTCGCGGTAACAGCGGGCGATCTGGAAATAGCGGTCGATCCCGCCGACCATCAGCAGTTGCTTGAGCTGCTGGGGACTCTGGGGCAGGGCGTAGACCGTGCCCGGCTTGAGGCGCGACGGGACGATGAAGTCGCGGGCCCCCTCGGGCGTCGAGCGGATCAGGTTGGGTGTCTCGATCTCGACGAAGCCGTATTCGTGGTGGATCTCGCGGATCGCCTGGACGAGTCGCGAGCGGAGGAGCAGGCGACCCTGCATCGCCTCACGCCGGATGTCCAGGTAGCGGTAGCGCAGGCGGAGCGACTCGTCGATCGGGGCGTCAGGTTCATTGATGTAGAAGGGCGGCGTCTTGGCCTCGGACAGGATCTCGACACCGCTCGCCCGAAGTTCGATTGCGCCCGTCGCCAGGCGGCTGTTCTCGGTGCCGGCCAGGCGCGGTGCGACCGTGCCCGAAACGCTCACGACGAACTCGTTGCGCACCCGGCTGGCCACCTCGTGGGCGGCCGGCGCCTGGGTCGCATCGACGATCACCTGGCTGATCCCGTAGCGGTCGCGCAGGTCGAGGAAGATCAGCTGGCCGTGGTCGCGCCGCCGGTGAACCCAGCCCGACAGGCGGGCCACGGAGCCGGCGTCGGTCGCCCGCAGCTCACCGCAGGAATGGGTCCGGTAGGGCGTGGCCAGGCGCGGCGTCGAGTTGGTCATGGCCCCCGTATCGTAGTCGTTCTGCCCGGCCGGCTGACCGGAGGGACGGGTCAGCCGTCGCCCCCACCGTGGCGATGGGACCGGTCGCCGCTGGCCAGCTTGCGGGCCAGGTCGGCCAGCGGCACGAGTTGCTGCGAGCCGGCATCGAGGTCCTTGAGCTGGACGTTTCCTTCGGCCAGTTCGTCCCCGATGATCACGGCGAAATGGGCGTGCTCCTTGGCCGCCGACTCGAGCTGCTTGGCCAGCTTCCGCGGACCGAGCTCAGCCCGGGCAGCGATGCCGGCCGCGCGGAGCTCGGTCGCGACCCGCAGGCGGGCGCGGGTGGCTCCCGGGTCGGCACCGACAACCACCGCAACCGGGCTGGGCTCGAGCGGCTCGGCCGCACCGTCAGCCGCCCGTTTCGCCTCGAGCGCCATGACGATCCGGTCAAGGCCCAGCCCAAAGCCGATCCCGGGCGTGGACCGCCCGCCAAGCAGCTCGACGAGTCCGTCGTAGCGCCCACCCCCGCCAAGCGCCTGCTGTTGCCCCTGGCGACCCGGGATGTAGTACTCGAAGGCCGTGCGGGTGTAATAGTCGAGCCCGCGGACCAGCCCGGGCTCGAGCCGCCAGCTCACGCCCACGGCGGCGAGGTGCTCCTGGACCGCCGAGAAGTGCTCCCGGCAGGCGGCGCACAGGTGGTTGGTCATCCGGGGCGCGCCGGCGTTCAACTCGGCCATTGCCGGGTCCTTCGAGTCGAGCAGGCGCAGCGGGTTCTTGTTGAGCCGGTCGCGCTCGGTCGCCGGCAGCCGATCGATATGGGGCGCGTAGTGGGCAGTCAGGGCCTCAACAAAGGCCGGCCGGCAGGCCGCGTCGCCGATTGAATTGAGCTGGACCTCGACCTCTGGCAGGCCGGCCTGGCGGTAGAAGCGCATGCCCAGCTCGATGACCTCGGCGTCGATCGCGGGGCCCGGGTCGCCGATCGCCTCGATGTCGAATTGCCAGAACTGCCGGAAGCGTCCGGCCTGCGGGCGATCGTGGCGGAACATCGGGCCGGTCATCGTCAGCTTCACGGGCTGCGGCCAGGTATGCATCCCATTCTGGAGGTACGCCCGGACGATGCCGGCAGTCGGCTCCGGCCGGAGCGCCCACGCTTCGCCCTCGTCGGTGCGCGAGGTGAGCCGGAAGAGCTCCTTCTCGACCACGTCGGTGACCGCACCGACGCCACGTTCGAAGACGGCGGCCTGCTCGAACATCGGGGTCTCGATCTCGCGGTAGCCGTAGCGCTGGGCGAGGCCCGCGGCGATCGTCTCGAGGCGGCGGAAGGCGGCCCGTTCGGCCGGCAGCAGGTCGCGGGTGCCCCGGGGGGCGCGGAAGGTCGCCATCCGGGCGAAGTCTAGCGGTCGGGGCTGCCCGCGGGTCGGGCGCGTCGGCCGGTCGGGGTCAGCCCAGGTCGCGCTGGACCGAGATCACGTCCTTGAGTCCCTCAACCCGGCTCATCACCTTGGCCAGCTGGCTGACGGTGGCGACCTGGAGGGTGGCTGTGACCACGGCGATGTGATCGGGCAGCACCTTCACGACGGCCGCCAGGATGTTGATCTTGTGCTCGGCCACGACCTGGGTGATGTCGCTCAGCAGGCCGGTCCGGTCGTGCGCCTCAACCCGGATAGCGAACGGGTAGGTCTGGGTGGCAGCGGCCTCCCACTCGACCTCGATCAGGCGGCCCACCTCACGCTCGTTGAGCACCGTCGGACACGACTGGAGGTGGACGGTCACGCCCTTGCCCCGGGTGATGAAGCCGATGATCGGATCGCCCGGGATCGGGTGGCAGCACTTGGCGAAGCGAATCAGGAGGTCGCCGACACCCTTGACCCGGACACCACCCGTGCGCGGCGGCTGGGCCGGGGCCACCGTGGGCAGAGCCAGCTCGGCGTCGTCGACCACCCCGAGGCGCATCACAACCTGCTGGGCGCCGACCGCGCCGTAGCCGATTGCTGCGTAGAAATCGTCAAGGTTCTCGAGGTTGTACGACTTGGCCACCTCGCCGATCCGGTCGAGCCCGACCGACTGGATCGACTTGCGGGCGAGCCGACGCAGCTCGCGCTCGAGCGACTCGCGGCCGTGGACGATGTTCTCGTCGCGCTCCTGACGCTTGAACCAGGCCCGGATCTTCTCCCGGGCGTGGCTCGTCCGGACCACGTTCAACCAGTCGCGGGATGGGCCGTGGGCACCCTTGGTCGTGACGATCTCGACGATGTCGCCGTTGTGCAGCCGGTAGTCGAGTGGCACGAGCCGGTTGTTGACCTTCGAGCCGATGCAGCGGTGGCCGACGTCGGTGTGGATCCGGTAGGCGAAGTCGATCGGGGTCGAGCCGGCCGGCAGGTCCTTGACGTCGCCCTTGGGCGTGAACACGAAGACCTGGTCGTGGAAGATGTCGAGCTTGATCCCTTCGACGAACTCGGTCGCGTCGGCCACGTCGCGCTGCCAGTCCATGAGCT
>JBBRIM010000266.1:0-3359 GCA_038221095.1 Candidatus Limnocylindrales bacterium | reverse complement strand
GCTGTTGGCCAGTTCGTCCTGCTTCCGGGTCCTACTTGCCCGGTCAACCCGCCCGGGTCGGCTCCAACGAGGTGTCCAGTGACCCCATGGCCCAACCCCGCCTCCACGATTCAGGTGCGCGTCGCCGCCGTCATCGGGGTGATCGCCCTGCTCGTCCTGACGGTCTGGACCGTCGGCACGCTGACGAGTCACGGCCCCACTCCGTCGGGTAGTCCGGGGATCGGCCTGGTCAGCGGTTCGCCGGGCCGGAGCAGCAGCCCTGGACCGGGCGACTCGCGCTCGCCGGGCACATCGGCCGATACACTCCCGTCAGGCGGGTCATCGCCGCTGGCCAGCGAGACACCAACACCCGGCACGACCCCCACCCCCACCGCCCATCCGACACCGGTGCCGACGCCACGTCCGACACCCGCCCCGACGCCCCGGCCGGTGACGGCAATCCACCTGGCCGCAGCAGCCAGCGGCTTCGGCAACGCCATCTTCGTGACCGGGGCGCACGACGGCAGGAATCGTCTGTTCGTCGTCCTGCAGACGGGTCAGGTCAAGGTGATTGACCGCGGCGCGACGCACCTGTTCCTGGATATCGGTGGGCTGATCCAGTACGGCGGCGAGCAGGGCCTGCTCGGGCTGGCGTTCAGTCCGGGCTTCCGGACGAATGGCTTCTTCTACGTCTATTACAACCAGGCTGGCGGCGGCAACATCATGGTTGCCCGCTATACGGCCGCCGGCGGCACCAATACCGCCAACGCGGCCTCGGCCCACCTGATGATCGCCCCGATCGGCCACCCGACCTACCAGAACCACAACGGCGGGATGCTGGCCTTCGGACCCGACGGCCTGCTCTACTTCGGGACTGGCGACGGGGGCAGTGGTGGCAATCCCACGAACACCGCCCAGAACCTCAATTCTTTCCTGGGCAAGATCCTCCGGATCAACGTGAACGCCGTCGGGGTCGCCACGCCGTTCAAATGGGCCTACGGCGTCCGCAATCCGTGGCGCTGGTCGTTCGACTCGGCCACCGGCGACATCTGGATCGGGGACGTTGGCCAGAATCGCTACGAGGAGATCGACCACGTCAGCCGGGTGGCGGTCGTCAGCAGCAGGCAGGTCAACTTCGGTTGGCGCCTCTGGGAAGGCCGGTCATGCTACAACCCGGCGACCGGCTGCAGTGCCCGTGGCGTCACGATGCCGGTCGCGGTCTACGCTCACGGCGCGGGCGACTCGGTCGGTTGTGCCGTCGTCGGCGGCTACGTCTACCGCGGGCCCGTGGCTGCCCTTCGAGGGAACTACTTCTACGGCGACTTCTGCTCGGGTCGGATTTGGCGGCTGGTCGCGAAGCCGGGCAACCAGATCCCCGTCCAGGTGGCCGTCACCGCCTCCAACATCACCTCCTTCGGGACGGATGACGCTGGCAACGAATACGTCGTCACGACCTCCGGAACGATCTACCGGATCGGACTGTAATCGGGGCGTAGCCGACCCTCGACTACAATCGGAGCGCCATGCTCGAACTCGTCCTGTACGCCCGTCCGGGCTGCCACCTGTGCGCGGAGACGAGGCTCGTCCTGCTCGCCATCCTGGCCGAGCGCCATGAGCGCGGGCTCGAGATGGCGGTCCTGGTCGAGCGTGACATCAGCACGGATCAGGCCTGGGAGCGGGCATTCTTCAGCGAGATCCCGGTTGTCGAGATCCGGGGCCATCGGCTGACCCTCGCGACCAGCCCGAGCCGGTTGCGCCGGTTCGTCGAAGAGGCGTTGACCGCGCCCGTTCCCGGATGAGCCGAAGATGAGCGGGACCGACCTCACGTTCCTCGTGGCGGTGGCGGCAGGGCTGCTGAGCTTCCTGTCGCCGTGCGTCCTGCCGCTCGTGCCGGCGTATGTCGGCCAGCTCACCCGTGTCGCCGTCCAGTCGGCGGCCGGTGCGGCAATCGGTTCGGCTGCCGCCACGCCATCTCGCTGGGTCGCCTTCCGTCATTCCCTCGCCTACGTTGCCGGTTTCGGTCTCGTCTTCACGATCCTGGGCGTCACCGCCACGTTCGCGGCCGGGCCGCTTTACGGGTACCTGCCTCTGCTTCGGCAGGTCGGCGGGATCGTGCTCATCGCCCTGGGCCTGAACCTGGCCGGGATCCTGACGATCGCCCGGCTCCAGCGCACGTGGCAGCCGTTGCTGGCCGGGGGCGCCTCCTCGCTCGCTGCCTCGGGTGGCGGCAGCGTCATCGGGCGGACCCGCGCTTCCGCGCAGCCGTCGCTGGGTGACCGGCTCGGGGCCCGGCTGACCGGCTCGGATCGAGCCTGGCTCGCCTCGTTGGGGCTCGGGGTCATCTTCGCAGTGGGCTGGACACCCTGCATCGGCACGATCCTGGGCGCAATCCTGACCCTCGCCTCCACCTCGAGCGGGGTCTTCGCCGGGGGGATCCTGCTGATCGGCTACACCCTGGGCCTGGGCATCCCGTTCATCGCCCTGGGCGTCCTGTACGACCGGGCACCGGCCCTGCTCCGGCCGCTCGTCCGCCACGGTCGGGCAGTCAGCCTGATCGGCGGCCTGCTCGTCGTCGGGATCGGCCTGGCGATGGTGTTCAACCTGCTCATCCTGCTGCCGCGCTATTTCAACTTCTCGGGAATCTGAGTGACCGACCTCGAGCCGGCCGGGACAGAAACCGAGCCAGCGGCAGTCCCTCCGACGTTCGAGCATCGACCACCGAAACGGGGCGTGGTCGGCCCGTTCAGCGGCCGCCAGCTCGTATCACTGCTGCTCGTGGTCGTGATCGCCGCCATCGTCCTCGCCGCGGTCACGACGCCGCTCGGATCGCCCGCGCCGGCCGGCCTCGTGGATCCCCAGCCAAGTGCCTACCTGATCGGCTCGCCGACGGTTGGGCTGCGGCCCGGGTCGCTCGCACCCGAGCTGGCCGGGACCCGCAGCGACCAGACGGCATGGCAGCTCCTGGATGTGACCGGCAGGCCGGTCCGACTGGCCGACCATCGCGGTCATGGGGTCTGGATCAACTTCTGGGCAAGCTGGTGCGGCCCCTGCCAGTCCGAGACGCCCACCCTCCGGACGATGGACCAGGCCTATCGCAGCCAGGGGCTGGACATGATCGGGATCAGCGTCCAGGAGACCAACTACGCCGATGTCGGCGCCTACGCCCTGCGCTACAACCTGGCCTACACGACCGCCGCCGACCTGTCCGGTGATGCGCTCCACCTGTACGGCGTGTATGGCCTGCCGACCCAGGTCTTCATTGACACCAACGGAATCGTTCGGGCCGTGGTCAACGGCCCGCTGACCCAGGCCGAGGCAACGGCCTACGTGCAGGCGATCCTGCCGCCGTCGGGCTCGTCCGGCTCGTCCGGCTCGTCCGC
>JBBRIM010000265.1:0-3400 GCA_038221095.1 Candidatus Limnocylindrales bacterium | reverse complement strand
AGAGCCAGGGTCCGTTCGCGCAGCTCGAGCGGCGGCGTCTCGACGATCGCCTCGCGAATCAGGCCGGCCGATGCCCGCAGGCGTTCGGCTTCCGCGGAACACGTTTCGCAGCCGGCCAGGTGGCCGGCGAGGACGGCCGATTCGGATGTGTCGCCGGCGGTCATTCGATCGAGCCCGCCAGGCTGGACTGCCGCCAGCTCGAGCAGCTCGCGCGCCTCGTCGTGACTGATCATCCGTCCACCACCCGGAGCGCAGCCGGACCCTCCACGGGCATGAAGCCCGGCCCGAGGGCGGCCCGCATCCGGAGCAGGGCCCGCCTGGTGCGCGTCTTGACCGTCCCGATCGGCCAGCCCAGGTGCTCGGCGATCTCACTCTGGCTGAGCTCGTCGCGGTAGGCAAGGACCAGGACCGTCCGCTCGACATCGGGCAGGCCGGCCAACGCCGCGGCGAGCGACGTCCGCACTTCGGCATCTTCGAGCAGCGCCGCCGGACCGAGCATCGCCCGGCCAGAACCAACGACGACGCCGCCCACGACCAGCCGCTCGAGGGTGGCCGAATTGCCCTCGTCGGGCAGGGCGACATCGGACACAGGCACGGTCGGGGGCCGGCGGCCAAGCGAGCGCAGTCGATCGATCGTCCGGTTTCGGGCGATCGTCAGGAGCCACGCCGGCAGTGAGCCCAGTGTTGGGTCGAACTGCTCGGCCCGGTTCCAGAGCGCGAGGTAGGTTTCCTGGACCACGTCTTCCGCGAGACCCCGATCAGTCGTGAGCCGGTGGGCGGTGGCGTAGACCGCGCCGGCATAGCGGTCGTACAGCAGGCCGAGGGCGTCCTCGGATCCGGATGCGACCGCCCGGACCAGTTCGGAATCCTCGCCTGTCATCGGCTACGCCTCGGCGTCGCTGCCGGTTTCGGGGGTGATCGCCAGGGGCCGCTGTTCAAAGGCGCTCGAATAGACCACATCAGTCTCGGTCGTGTATACGAACGGGATGGCCTGGATCCGCTTCATCACCCGCTCCAGGTCGAGCGTGTCGGCGGCCCGGACCTTGAGCAGGTAGTCGGCCTCACCGGCGATGTGATGGCATTCCTCGACCTCGGGGAGCTGGCTGAACGCCTCGGTCAGGTCGGTTGATGGTGGCCCGGGCGACTGGCGGATCCAGCTGAAGGCGAGGATGCCGCGGCCGACTGCATGGGTGTCCAGCCGCGCGGCGTAGCCCAGGATCACCCCACGCGCCTCGAGCTTCTTGACCCGCTCGTGGGCGGACGGCGCACTCATGCCCACGGCGGCACCGATATCCGCGTACGAGGCCCGGCCATCCCGCTGGAGGATGTCCAGGATTCGGAGGTCTGTCTGGCTCAGTGCATCCTGTCGAGGCATCTAGTCCCTATTTGTTAGGTTAGGAGGCTTTGACACTCGCGATTTGTTAGGTTATTGTGAACTAGACAACCGGATACGCATTTCTCCACGAATGTGGAGGACCGCCTCGGCGGACCATCGTCCGGACATCATCTGGAGGAACTCGACATGCTGCTCGCAAGCTTCGTCGCCCTCCTCGCGTTCTTCGCGTTTGTGAGCATCCTGCTCTCTTCCGACGAAGGTCGAGAGGGTGCTGATCCCCGTGACCACCTCGCAGCCTGGACCCGCTACGGAATGCGCTAGTCCAGCGCGGCAGGCCTCAAGCCTACCCTGACAGGGCCCCCGAACGCCGGGGGCCTTGCTGATTCTCGGGGCCCGGTTGAGGGCGGGCGCGGCTGCGCCTGAGGCTAGCCCCGGACTTCGCCGCGGTCCGGCCTTGGACCTGCACGAGATGAATACGTCCGACCAGGCAACGTCCGGACTCGTCGCATGCCGGCACCCGCTGCAGGAGATCGACGCGGGTTGGCCCAATCCGGTCAAGATCCGACATTCCATGCAGGAAGACGGCAGGCTACCGCGATCCTCTCGTCGGACGTATTCATCTGATGCAGCTCAGGCCAGCCGGTCCCGTGGGCCCGGCGGTCCCGGCCCTCGACCCGGCCGAAGCCGGGACCAGCCACGAATGGCGGTGGGTTGGGTAGCGGTCGTCCGGGCCATTGCCCCAGCGGCCTGGGTCGAGCCCGTCAGCCCGCAGTCGCGCCTCGAGATCGGCGCTCAGAGGCGCGATCGGGAGGCCCAAAGCACGAGCGGCCCGGCCCGGGCGTGGGCGCGCCGGGTCTGACCGAGCGTGATCACGCGACTGCGACACCGATCAGGCGGCCGACGAGGAAGGTAACCGTCGCCGCGAGAACCCCGATCAGGACCTGGCGGGCGCCGGTGAACAGGGCACTCCGCCCTGTCAGGAGGCTGATCCCGATCCCGACCACGAACATCGCGGCCAGGCTCAGGCCGATGCTGGTCACGAAGGCCGGGCTACCGGTGGCCACGAGATACGGCAGGACCGGCACGATGGCCCCTGCGCCAAAGGCCACGAGGGAGCCGAACGCAGCGCCCCACGGCGAGCCGAGCTGATCGGGATCGAGGCCGAGCTCTTCGCGGATGAGCGTATCAAGGGCCGCCTTGGGATCCCTGAACAGGCGCGCCGCGACTCGGGCCGCCTCTTCCTCGGTAAAGCCTTTCGCCCGGTAGATCGCGGCCAGCTCAGCCTGCTCCTCTTCGGGCATTGCCTCCATCTCAGCCCGCTCGAGGGCGATCTGGCGCTCGTACAGTTCGCGCTGCGACTGCATCGAGATGTATTCGCCGGCGGCCATGCTGAACGAACCGGCGAGCAGGCCGGCGATCCCGGCCAGCAGGACGAAATGGGGGTCGGGCGAGGCACCGACAACGCCCATGACCAGCGACGTGTTGCTGACCAGGCCGTCCGAGACGCCGAAGATGACGGCTCGCAGGGTGCCCGACTGGCCCGACCGGTGCCAGCGTTCGTCCCGCCCGACCTCACCACTCAGGCGCGGCACCTGGACTGTCCGGAGAGCCGCGGCGGCCGGCCCGTCGGCCGTCCGTTTCGCGTCGGCCTCGGTCTTGCCGTCGAGCCTGCGCCAGATCTCGGCGTGCTCGCGCTCGTCGGCGGCGATCGCCACGACTTCCGGCGAGGCCTGGCCAGTGTAGGCGTCCTCCTCGTCGCCCTCGAGGGCCTGGACCAGGTCGCTCACGGCCCGGGTGCCGAAGATCCGGGCGAGGCCGATGATGACCCTGACGCGCAGCCTGGCGCCATCCGCTGGTGGGACCGTTGCCCCGAGCTCGGTCAGCTTGGCGGCCCAGATGTCGGCGTGCCGGCGCTCATTGCCGGCGATGGTCCGAAAGGCTGTCGCCCGACGCTCGTCCTTCTCGATGCCGGCCAGAGCGTCGTACAGGACGATTGCATCGCGTTCGAGTTTGAGGTTCTCCAGGCTCTGCTTGAGATCGACGGTTGGCATACCCCGATGGTAG
>JBBRIM010000264.1:0-3408 GCA_038221095.1 Candidatus Limnocylindrales bacterium | reverse complement strand
GCGCCATCGAAGCCGCGTCATTGTCGTGTTGGGCCGTCCCGGCGTCAGTCGACCCTGGACAGGCAGGCTCCGCGTCCGGAGCTTTGGTGGTCACGGCCCGAGGATAGCACCGGGTTTGAGAATCGATTGCGGACGCAACGGGCGGCCAGCTTGGTGAGGCGCCTCCAGACCCGGCGCCGAGGGCGTTGCCGCGCCCCGGAGCGGGTCACCACAGCGGCCGAAGGAATCGAAGGATGTCCATGAAGTCGTCCGTCATCGGTGCCACCGCCGGCACGAGCAGCACCCAACCCCGGTCGCGGAGGAGTGCGAGAGCAGACGGGGCGCGACTCACCACGACAGCGTCGGTGATCGTCGCGCCGTCCGCCGCCTCGTCCTGGGTCGGCACATAGATACGCTCGATCGCCGCCATGCCGTTGGCTGCGGCGGCGGCAGCAACGGCCGGGGCAAGGTCGTAGTAGCGGTTCGAGACGTGGACGAGGATCAGTCCGCCCGGCGCCACGACCCGCGCATATTCGTACATCGCCTCAGTCGTCAGCAGGTGGGTCGGCACGGCATCCGAAGAGAACGCGTCCACCAGCAGCGCGTCGAACGCTCCGTCCGGGAGCTTGGCCAGGGACAGCCGGGCGTCGCCGAGCACGATCGCCGGGCGCACGGCGGCGTCACTGAGGTAGGTGAAGAACCGTGGGTCGGCCGCAACCTTCGCGACGACCGGGTCGATCTCGAAGTACGTCAGGGACGAGCCAGGGGTGGCATACGTCGAGACCGCACCCGCACCGAGTCCGACAGCGCCGATCCGATGAGGCGTAGCGGTGCCCAACGCCGCGAAGAGGTCACCAAACGGACCTGCCGTCGCGTAGTAGGACTCCGGCGTCCGCGCCTGGATCGGGTCGGTCGACTGGATCCCGTGGACGGTCGTCCCGTTCATGAGCGTCGTCTGGGTTGCGCCAGCCGGCCGCAGCACCTCGGTCACACCGAAGAAGCTGCGCTCGCGGAGAACAACGGCCGGCTGGAGGACGAGCACGGCAAGGGCAAGCACCAGGCCGGTCGACAACGCGAGGAAGATGGGACGCGCTCCGACGAGGAGGATCAGACCGCCGACGAGGAGCCAACGGATCCCGGCCTCGGTTGCCAACGAGCCGTCGCGAAGGAGGAGCGCGCCGACGACAGCCGCGGCGACCAGGTACGGTCCGAGCCGACCGCGCCCACGGACGAAGAATGGCGAGAGGTCAGGACCGGTTCGTGCGGGGCGGGCGGCGCCTCCAGCGGTCGCCGTGTCGCTCTGCGAGACCGCGACGGCCACGAGCGCGAGGACGAGCAGGATCGGGAACTCCCAGATGCCCGGAAAGATCAGCGGGGCGAGCAGGGCCACGAACGCGCTGGCGAGGGCACCGCCGATCGAGATCACGAGATAAAACTCGGTCAGTTGCGACCCCTCCGGGCGGTCGAGCGCGAGGCGTCCATGGAGGGCGGTCGCGACAACGGCAAGACCGAGATACATGAGCGTGACGAGCAGCAGTATCGGCCAGCCACCGGCCGATCCATACGGAACCCACATCAGGGTGATCACGGCCGGAGCGGCGATGACGGCCGCCGGAACGAGGCGACGACCCTGTGTGGAGAACGCCACGATGAAGGTCATCAGGTAGATGGCGAGCGGTGCGAGCCAGAGGAGCGGCGCTGAGACGAGGTCGGTGGCGATGAACGTCGTGACGGCGTTGAGGAGGCCGGCAGGAACGGCCGCGAGGAGAAGCCACGTCGCGCGGCGGCGCCAGGAGATTGGACGGACCGTCGCGGCGCGGCTCGCGAGGGTTCGTGGCGCCCGGGGATCGTGCCGGTTCGCCCACGCCGCACAGGCGGCGATTGCGAGCCCGAACGCAACGAAACCGATGGCCCAGACGCCGCGCTGGGCGGACAGCCCGACGCGCGGCTCGATGATGAACGGGTAGGCAAGGAGGGCGAGCAGAGAACCCGCGTTGCTGAGCGCGTACAGCCAGTACGCATCGCCGGGCTCTGCGGCGGGTTCGCCTTCGCGACGGCCGTCGTCGCTTCCGACCCCGAGGCGGCTCCTTGCATACCAGGCCGACACGAGCGGAGTCGTCGTCGTCAGGACAAAGGCCGGCAGCCCGATCGTCAGCGCCAGCATCCAGGTCAGGTTCACGACATCCGGGACGGCCGGATCGCGCAGATCCGCGGCATGTCCCGGTGCGAAGAGGAGTGACACGGCAGCGGCGAGTACGAGACCAACGTGGAGGACCGCCCCTCGCCGCAGCCCGAGCCTGGTAACGGAGAGATGTCCATAGAGGTAGCCGAGGAGAAGAACAGCCTGGAAGAAGAACAGGGTCGTCGCCCAGACCGCCGGCGTCCCGCCGAACACCGGCAGGACGATCCTCCCGATCAACGGCTCGACCGAGAACAGCAGGAAGGCGGACCAGGCGATGACGCCACCGAAGGCAAGAGCAGCGGCCGACGGCGCCGACCATCGGCGGCGAGCGGCCTCCTGTTCGAAACTGCGCGGGTCGAGGCCGATGGCCCCCGATTCGGTCATCCGGTCATCCTCGCGACGAGCGGAGCCCCGTCAAGTGGGAAGGACGGCTGACCGGCCGCGCCAACCGATTAGCGCGGAGTGAGCGGGATCAGGGTGCTCGGGTAGGCGACCGGCGCGTTCGGGTGCGTGAGCCGACGGATCAGGAAGTACTCCGGCAGCGGGTGATCGTCGGTGACCAGCGGACCGGAACCGACGAACTGATCGATCGCGGTATCGGAGATCCAGCGCAGCTGGTTGATCTTCGAAACCCAGCCGTCAAGGGTCTTCGTCGGCGAGTCGTAGGCCGACGAGATGTCCTCGAGGATTCCGGGCCGTGAAAGCACCTCGCGCGTGGTTGCGTCGTCGGGAACCATCGGCTCGTCCGAGCCCAACATGTACATCCCGTAGCCGCCGGGTCCGAAGACCAGGGACACGTGGGGAAACACGGACTTGAAGGTCCGGACGTGGGCCTTGAACTCGTCCACGCTGGCGCCATACGGCACCCACTGCATCATGATCCCGCCCGGGTTCAACCGGGCGTGGCCGGCCTCGTAATACTCAAGCGACGAGATGACCGAGGCACCCGAGCTGAAGATCGGCGGCGGCGGATCGGTGACGATGATGTCGTAGGTCTCGTTCGTCAGCTCGATGTGATTCCGCCCGTCCGTGATGATCACCTTGCCGTTCGGGTTCGCCAGGACCTCCGCGGCGTCGGGGTAGAAGTACGGGAACATCTCGGGGACGGACGGGACCAGCTCGACGGCCTCGGTCTTCAGCCCCGCGATCAGGGCGCCGCGGAACGCCGATCCCATTCCGAAGGCCACCGTGACCGCCGTCTTCGAGTCCGGGCGAAGCGTGAGCGGCAGGACCGGCATCAGCTTGGC
>JBBRIM010000263.1:0-3436 GCA_038221095.1 Candidatus Limnocylindrales bacterium | reverse complement strand
TGAGGCTCTCGGAGCGGTTGGTCGACGACGAGGCAGGTTTGGTCGGGGCGAGAGGAGTCGCACCTCCACGACCAACCTTACTGATCGCCTACCCGTGCCGAGGAGCCTCGGGCCGGGTAGGCGGAATTGCGCTGCCCTGCGCGGGTGACAATGGGGCCCATGGTCGCCACGTCCAACACGGACCCGGAGCCCGCCGTCGGCCTCACGGAGCCCGGAGCCACCGAGCCCACCGGCCCGGCGTCGCCACTCACGCTCGTCGCAGCCTCGTCCGGCTCCGACTTCGATACGCCGATCATCGTGTCGGTTGCCGCCGCGCACCTCGTCCACGACACGTACCCCGCGTTCGTGGGCGTGCTCCTGCCGCTGCTCATCCCCCGGTTGGGCATCAGCCTGGCCGTGGCCGGCCTGCTTGCCGCCAGCTTTCGACTGGCGACCGTGATCCAGCCGATCTTGGGCTACGTCGCGGACCGGGCCGACACGCGCTACTGGATCGTCCTGGCGCCGGCCGTCACCGCCGTGGCGATCGGCCTCCTCGGCCTCGCGCCGGCCCCGGTGTTCGTCGCGCTGCTGCTCGTGATCGCCGGCGTCAGTTCCTCCGCGTTCCACCCCGCGGCGGCCGCACTGGTCACCCGGGCATCCGGGACGCACTGGGGGCGAGGCACCTCCGTGTTCATGGCCGGCGGAGAATCGGGTCGGGCGATCGGGCCGGTGTTCATCGCCGTCGTGCTCGCCCTCGTCGGCCTCGAGTGGAGTTGGCTCGCCATGATCCCGGGCCTGGTGGCGTCGGGGATCCTGTACTTCCGCATGGCTAACCGGCCGAGCCTCCACCTGCGCCATCCCGTGGGCTCCATCCGGACCGCCCTGGGTGAGGCGCGCCGAGGGTTCCTGCTGCTGTCCGGGGTGAGCGCGCTGCTCTCGATGGCGACCGTCGGCCTGCTCGTCTTCATCCCGACCTACCTGACCCAGTCCGGGGCGGACATCCTGCTGGCCGGCGCGGCCGTGACGGCGTTCGAGATCGGTGGTGCCGTCGGGGCATTCAGCGGCGGCACGTTGTCGGACCGAATCGGCCGGCGGGCGATGCTGGCCATCGCGTGCGGGGTGGGTGCCCCACTCCTGATCGTGGCGTTGTGGATGCCGATCGGCCCGCTCATGCTGGTCGTCCTCGCCCTGGCCGGCCTGGTCCTGCTCAGCGCAGGCCCTGTGGAGTTGGTCCTGATGCAGGAACTGCTGCCCAACAATCGCAGCGCTGCGGTCGGCCTGAACATCTTCGCCCTGACTATGGCCAGTGCCGTGGGCACGGTGGGGGTGGGCGCCGTCGGCCAGGCGATCGGGCTCCAGGAGGCGCTGGTCATGGCGGCCTCGGTGGCCCTCCTCGCGTTGCCCCTGATCGCGCTGCTGCCGGAGACCCGCCACGTCAGCCGCGCCGCCCGATGAAGGAGCCGGACGCCCGGTACCGGAGCTACCCACGTGGGCTGGCGCCCGTTAAGCCGCTGACCGGTTGCCGCCCTTGCTCCGGCATGGCAGTTCGTGTCCCTCCTAGTAGGCCCCCGATCGTTGTGTCCCCCAATACCGTGCTGCCGCCAGCGAAGCGACCGCCGGCGGAACGCGCTAAGCCTCGCTCGACCGCATCAGCTTCCCCGCACCCGCCCCGGCTCAACCAGCGTCGACCGGCAGGATCGTCCGGGTGGACCATGACCATCGTCCCGGTGCCAGGACGCACAACCCTCACCGATGCCTATCCGCCGCTCAGTGCCCTCTTCAAGTCGAGCTAGGTCGACCGGCAAGGCCTGGCCGTTCATCGCCACGGCCAGCATCGCGTCGCGCCCGTCCATGACGATCGCGGTCGGCGTGCCGGCGGTCAAGCCGTCCACCGAACGTGACACGAGCTGGTCCGCGCCGGGCTGGACGCCGGCCTCCTCGAGGAGCGCCTTGAGTGGGATCCCGATCCAGCGGGCATTGCCGGCATACGGGCCGCCGACCTCGTTGGAGACGCAGGTCAGGGTGATGTCACGCTCGATCGATGGCCGGGCGAGCAGGGTGGCCTGGTCCATCGTCTAGTCGCATGAGGACGGTGCTCCAACCGTCATTTCTGCGATTCGCAAAGGCCCCAATGTGGCCTTGCAATCGCATGGCGATTGCTGAATGTCGGATCAATTCAGGCGCGGGCCGCCCGCGCGAGTCACCGGGCCATCACTCCGACGCCGGCGTGGGATTGGATGGCGGAGCAGTGGGGCCGGTAACCTGCTCTCGTGAGCTCACCTAATGCTCTATTGATCAGTGGCGTCTACGGTGCCGGCAAATCGTCCGTTCTCGCCGAGATCGCTGGCATCCTCGAAGGTCAGGGGGCGGCATTCGCCGCTATCGACCTGGACTGGCTTGGCTGGTTCTACGTGCCCGATGGCGTCGAGACTGAAGAGACGATGGGCCTGCGCAATCTGCGGGCGGTCGTTGCCAACTACGCCGAAGCCGGGGTGGTTCGCTATGTGCTCGCCAAGGCGATCGGCGACGAGGCCCAGCTCAACGGCCTTCGTGCCGCGCTGGCTATGCCCCTGACGGTTGTCCGGTTAGTCGTGCCACGGGCGGAGATCGTCCGTCGCCTCGCATCGGATCCGACCTCGGGTCGGCGGGACGATCTCCGCGTCGCGGAGGCCTGGCTGGCATCGGATCGGGGGGTCGGCCTTGAGGACTTCACGATCGAGAACGCAGGGGACATCAGATCAGTGGCAGTGGAGATCCTCCGCCGGGTCAGTTAGGCGCCAGAGAGCGGCCCGGTACGAACAGCCGGCGGCGAAAAGGACACCCTACGCCACCACGTCGAATTGGAAAGGGATCCGGGTCTCACGTCGCCCAGGCCCGAGGGCATGGTCCAAACGGCCGAATGGCCATCGCGGACCACGGCCAGCACGCTACGGGGCATGACGGCGCGCTGGTGTGATCTACACCGACTCGCGAGGTCGGCGTGGTCGGCGCGGTCCTGGCCGCTGGGTCGGAGAAGGCAGCCGCCCACCGCCTGGGCCTGTCGCACTCGACCGTGAAGCACCACCTGGCCAACGCCCGGTCCAAGGTCGGGGCGGAGACGACGGCACAGCTCGTGTGGATCCTGGCGCCTCGGCTGCCGGAGCCCGACGGGATGGCTCAAACGGACGAATAGCGGGTCTGCTCGAACGGTCACGCCCCGTTTTCGGTAGAGAGGTCCTTGTCCTCCATCTCCCACGCGTGGTCGAGCGTGTGGAAGGCCGTGTGCCGAATAAGGAACGGCACCGTCCACGACCGCATTCGCCGGGTGACCTCACCAGCGTTGTAGGCGCGCATCGCCGCGACATAGGTTTCCCGATGTTGCCGCAGCCCATCCGGCGTGAGCGCCGCTTCCTCCGGGATCCGCAGGCCGACCTGCTTCGCGAAGTCCTCGCTCTCGGTCCGGATGGTGTGGCGGATG
>JBBRIM010000262.1:0-3484 GCA_038221095.1 Candidatus Limnocylindrales bacterium | reverse complement strand
TGGCCGATGTCGCAGCCGGCATCCCGCAGGAACGTGTGCTGGTCCTCCCGTTCGACACCTTCGGCCACGGTCTGCAGCCCGAGACCCACGGACATCGCGATGATCGCCCGGATGATCGCTTCGGGGGCGGATTGGCCGATCCCCCGAACAAACGAGATGTCGATCTTCAGGCGGCTCAGCGGCATCCGCGTGAGCTGCGCCAGCGACGAGTAGCCCGTGCCGAAGTCGTCCATCACCAGGTCCACGTTGAGGCGGCGGAGATCCGACAGGACCGTCGATGCCGTCTCACCCTGGGTCATCATCACCGACTCGGTCACCTCGAGCTCCAGCCGCTCCGGCCCGATGTCCGCTGCGTCCAGCGCGCGTCGCACGAACGTCGCCAGGTTCGGGTCCTCCAGCTGCATCGCCGAGAGGTTCACGGCGACGCGCGGCACCGAGAGCCCCACGGCCTGCCACGCCGCGAGCTGCCGGCATGACTCGGCCAGGACCCATTCTCCGATCTCGCCGATGATGCCCATCTCCTCGGCGAGCGAGATGAACGTCATCGGGGGCACGAGCCCGCGCGTCGGGTACTGCCAGCGGACCAGGGCCTCCACGCCGACCAGTGTCCGGTCGGCCATGTCGACCTGCGGCTGGTAGTGGACCACCAGCTCCCTCCGGGCGACGGCACCTCGAAGGCTCTGCTCCAGCGCCAGGCGATCCTGCATTGCCTCGGCGAGGCGTTCGTCCACGAACCCGAACTGGTGGCGACCGCCGGCTTTCGCCTGCCGCAAAGCGGCCTGGGCACGGCGCAGGAGGGTGGATGCATCGATGCCGTCATTCGGATACAGGCTGACGCCGACGCCGGACGTGGCGACGACCTCGTTACCTTCGAGCTGGAACGGCGCAGCGAGGGAGTCCTGGTACGCACGAGCCCGCCGCGCAACCTGCGCGGCGCTGGTTGCGTTGCCGAGCACCACCACGAACTCGTCGCCGCCGAATCGGGCGACAGAGTCATCCACGCCGAGGCGGTCGCTGATCCTGCCGGCGATCGCAATGAGCAGCGCGTCGCCAACCACGTGGCCAAGGCCGTCGTTGATCTGGCCGAACCGGTCGACGTCCAGGATCATGATGCCGGCGATGCGGGAGGCATCCGCAGCCCGGCGGATCTCCCGCTCGAGACGGTCGTTGAGCAGGGTCCGGTTGGGCAGGCCGGTCAGCGCGTCGTGGTGGGCCAGGAAGTCCAGCTGCTCGGCGGCCTTCTTCACGCCGGTGAGGTCGCTGAACACGGCCACGAGTTGCCCCGGCTGCCCCAGATCGTCCGGGATGGAGCTGATCGACAGCCACACCGGATAGACCTCGCCGCCCTTGCGCCGGTTCCAGAGCTCGCCCTGCCAATGGCCGGTGGCCGTGATGGTGGCCCACAGGTCCCGGTAGAACGTCTCGTCCTGGCGCCCGGACTTGAGCATCCGCGGGTTCTTGCCCCGCGCCTCCGCCTCCGAGTATCCCGTGATCTCTGAGAAGGCGCGATTCACGGCAATGATCGTGCCGTCAGGGCCTGTCAACATGACGCCTTCGGCGCTGCTATCGAAGACGGCCGCAGCCTGCCGCAGCCCCACGTCTGCAAGCTCCTTCTCGTCGCGCAGCCGCTTCATGTCAAGGGCGCGCCGAACGGCCGGCCCGAGGCGGGTGAGCCGGTCCTTCAGCACATAGTCATCCGCCCCCTCGTGCATGGCGTCGATCGCGGCCTCTTCGCCAACGCTGCCCGACACGATGACGAATGGCGTGTCCAGCCCGCGCTTCCGGGCGCCACGGAGCGCCCGGATCCCGCTGAAGGTGGGAAGCCGCCAGTCGGAAAGGATGATGTCCTGGGGCATGTCGAGCGCAGCGCCAAACGCGACCTCGGTTTCGACACGGCTCCACGTTGGGCTGAACCCCTCGTCCTGGAGGCGAAGCACCATCAGCTCGGCGTCGGCCGGCTGATCCTCGACGATGAGGACGCGCAAGGGCTCTTTCGCAGGGACCGCCTTGCGTTCTGGGGCCGCATCTTGGTCCTTGGCGGTGCTCACCCGGGCGCGCCCGCCGGGTCGTGCGTCGGCGGCCCGACGTTGATGCTCAGCCAGTAGTCCTGGATCCGAGTGACGACGTCGACCATCCCGTCGAACGAGATCGGCTTCACGAGGTAGGAGTTGGCACCGCTATCGTAGGTCATCGCCCGGTCACCCTCCTCGCGCGAGGAGGTGAGGATGACCACCGGGATCCGCCGCAGGATCGGCGCGGACTTGAGCTGGCGCAGCACCTCGAAGCCGTCGACGCGCGGCATCTTGAGGTCAAGCAGGATCAGGTCGGGCAGTGGTTCGTGCTGGTCCCGTTGCTTGTCCACCCGGGCGAACAGGCGATCGAGGGCATCCTGGCCAGACGTAGCGACCTCGAAGGTGTTGGTCAGCTTGACTTCTCGGAACGCTTCGAGGGTCAGCTCGACATCGTTCGCGTTGTCATCGACGAGGAGGATGCGGGCCGGGCGGTCGAGATCATTCACGTGGCGGGACTCCTCATTGCGGTGTGACCCTCCTGGCTGCTGATCCTTCATGGCGACACGCTCCCGTTCCCGGCAGCCGGCAGCTTCAGGCGGAAGGTGGTGCCGGCTCCCTCGATGGACTCGATGGTGACGTCGCTACCCATCAGGCGGGCACCCTTGCGGACAACGGAGAGACCGATGCCGGTGCCCGGGTATTCCGCCTCCGAGTGGAGGCGCCCGAAGACCTCGAAGACCCGCTCGCGGTACTCGGCCGGGATACCGATTCCGTTGTCGGCGACGGCGATCGTCACGTTGCCGTCGCGGCGGGTCGCCGAGAGCGTCACGTGCGGCGCGACGTCCGGACGGCGGTAGGTGAGGGCGTTGTCGACGAGGTTGAGCAGGATCCGCTCGAGGAGGCCGACGTCCCCGACCGGGGTCTCCAGGGGCTCGATGACCTCGAAGGTCGCGCCCATCGCGTCGATCCGCTCGCTGAACGTCGTGCGGAGTCCGCTCACAATCGGATCCAGCAGCACAGGCTCGCTGCGCACGGTCCCGCGCCCGAGTTTCGCGTACGCCAGGAGCTCGTCGATCAGGTCGCTCATGTGGTTGGCGGACGCCACGATCGTGTCGATATGGCCGCGGCCCGTCTCATCGAGGGAGTCGCGATACCGGCGCGAGAGGATCGAGGCAAACCCGCTGATCGCGCGCAGCGGTGCTCGCAGGTCGTGCGAGACGGAGTAGGTGAGCGCCTCGAGCTCCTTGTTCGCGGTCTCCAGCTTGGCCGTACGCTCAGTGACCCGCCGTTCCAGCCCCTGGTTCAGCTGGCGGACCTCAGCCTCGGCCTGTTTGCGTTCGGTGATGTCCTGGCCCTGCGCGATGACGGCGAGGAGCGTGTCACCGCTCGCCGCGTCGTAGACGGGCGCCCCGCTCCAGAGCACCGTCCGCACCTCGCCGTCCGCTCGACGGATCTCGATCTCGGTGCTCTCC
>JBBRIM010000261.1:0-3511 GCA_038221095.1 Candidatus Limnocylindrales bacterium | reverse complement strand
ACGTGGATCTCGACCTGGCCCTGGTTGTCCGAGGCCGTCGAGAACGTCTGCGACTTCGAGCTCGGGATCGTCGTGTTGCGCTCGATCAGGCGGGTCATCACGCTGCCGAGGGTCTCGATGCCCAGGGACAGTGGGGTGACGTCGAGGAGCAGGACGTCCTTGACGTCACCGGCCAGGACGCCGGCCTGGATCGCCGCGCCAACGGCCACCACCTCGTCCGGATTGACCCCACGGTTGGGCTCCTTGCCCCCGAACATCGCCTTGACCGCCTCGATGACGGCGGGCATCCGGGTCATCCCGCCGACGAGGACGACCTCGTCGATCTCGCTCGGCTTGAGGCCGGCATCCTTGAGTGCCTTCTCGACGGGATCGCGGGTCTTGTCGACCAGGTCGGACACGAGGTCCTCGAGCTTCGCCCGCGAGAGCGTCACGACAAGGTGCTTCGGACCACCCGCGTCGGCGGTGATGTAGGGCAGGTTGATCTCGGTCTGGCTGGTCGAGCTGAGCTCAATCTTGGCCTTCTCGGCCGCTTCCTTGAGGCGCTGGAGGGCCTGCTGGTCCTTGCGCAGGTCGATCCCCTGGTCCTTCTTGAACTCGGCCAGCAGCCACTCGATCACGCGCTGGTCGAAGTCGTCGCCCCCGAGGTGGGTGTCGCCGTTGGTTGCCTTCACTTCGAAGACGCCGTCGCCCAGCTCGAGGATCGAGATGTCGAAGGTGCCGCCACCCAGGTCGTAGACGGCGACCGTGGAGCTCTCCTTCTGGCCGAGCCCGTACGCAATCGCCGCCGCGGTGGGCTCGTTCAGGATTCGCAAGACCTCGAGGCCGGCGATCCGACCGGCGTCCTTGGTTGCCTGGCGCTGGGTGTCGTCGAAGTAGGCCGGGACGGTGATCACGGCCTCGGTGATCTTCTCGCCGAGATATGCCTCGGCGTCGGCCTTGAGCTTCTGCAGGATCATTGCGCTGATCTCCGGCGGCGTGTACGTCTTGTCGCCGCTGGCAACCACGAGCCCATCGCTCTTGGCGTCCTTCTGGACCTTGTACGGGACGAGCTCCATCGAGCGCTTGGTCTCTGGATCGTCCCAGCGACGGCCCATGAAGCGCTTGATCGAATAGACGGTGTTGGTGGGGTTGGTGACGGCCTGGCGCTTGGCCAGCTGGCCGACGAGACGCTCGCCGGTCTTGGTGAACGCGACGACGGACGGAACGGTTCGACCGCCCTCAGCCGACGCAATCACGGTCGGCTCGCCGCCTTCCATGACGGCCACGACCGAGTTGGTGGTACCCAGGTCGATCCCGATGATCTTGCCCATTGGTGCTGGTTCTCCTCGAGTTGCTTGGTTCGTTCAGGTTGGGGAAATCAGTTGATCGGCGGTGGGTGCTGGCCGCCTGCGCCGCCTGCGCCGCCGGCCGCGATCGCGACCCGGGCCGGGCGAAGGATCCGGTCGCGAATTCGATAGCCGCGCTGGAGCTCGGCCACGATCGTGCCCTCGGGGAACTCGCTGCCGGGCACATTGACCAGCGCCTCGTGCAGGCGCGGGTCGAAGTCGGACCCGGGGGTCACCTCGATCGTGCGCACGCCCTCGCTCTCGAGCAAGGCCCGCAGCTTGCGGTCAATGGCGGCCACGCCTTCGGTCCAGCTGGCGGTCTCGGGGCTGATCGGACGAGACTCGATCGCGCGGTTGAAGTCGTCGGCCAGCACGAGCACCTTGAAGATGAGCCCATCGCCGGCCAGGCCGGCCTCGCGCTCGCGCTCCTCGGCGCTGCGCCGCTTGAAATTCTGGAACTCGGCGCGCTCGCGCTGGAGGGCCAGGAGGTATTCGGCCGACTGGGCCTGCGCGGCGTCACGCTCGGCCGTCAGGGCCTCGATGTCGGCCAGGAGCTTGGCGGGAGAGATGTCCAGCTCCTCGATTCGTTCCTCGGAGCGGGTCCGGCTCGGTCTCATCAGGCGTACAGGTGGTCGACGAGCTCGTTCATCAGCCCGGACACGAAGACGACTGTTCCGATCGCCTGGGCGTAGGCCATCCGGGTGGGGCCGAGGACCCCGACCACGCCGACCGCCCGGCCGGCCTGGCCATAGGGGGCCAGGACGAGCGAGACCTCGCCCATCTCGGCCGCCGCATTTTCTCGCCCGATGAAGACGTGGATCCGGCCGCTCTCGGTCACGACGGCGATCAGGTCGGCCAGGTAGGCCCGGTTTTCGAGTGCCGTGAAGACCCGCCGGAGCTTCTCGCTCTGGGCGAACTCGGGCGCCTCCATGACGTTGAGCAGGCCATCGCTGTAGACCTCCTCGACGCGCATCGCATCGAACTCGGCCACGGTCCGGGCAATCCGTTCGGCGATCCGGTGGGTCAGGCTGCGGGTCTCGTCGTCGCCGCCCAGGGCAAACTCGAGGTGAGGCAGGATAGCCACGATCTCGGCCGCGGTCAGGTGGGCGAGCCGCTCGTTGAGCAGGTTGGCGACCCGGGTCAGGTCGGCCTGGGTGACGGGCAGGTCGAGGGCGATCAGGCCCTGTTTGATCGTGCCCTCGCGGAGGACGAGGATCAGGCTGGCGAGGCGATCCTGGATCGCCACCAGGTCGATCCGGCGAACCCGGGCCGCGATCGGCTTGGCCGCCGTGGCAAGGCCCGCCGAGCGGGTCATCGAGGCGAGGGTCGTCGCGGCCAGGCGGAACCATTGCTCGCTGGCAAACTCGACCTGGCCGAACTGGTGCCGGATCATGAGTTGCTCAACCGGCGGTGGCGGAGCGCCAAGGTCCACGATCGACTCGACGTAGATCCGGTAGCCGGCATCGGTCGGCACGCGCCCGGCCGAGGTGTGGGGATGGCTGAGCAGGCCGGCACTCTCGAGATCGGCCAGCACCCCGCGCACGGTGGCACTGCTCACGCCGAGGCTGTAGCGCTCGACCAGCGCCTGCGAGCCGACCGGGCTCGCCGTTGTCACGTAATCGTCAATGACGGCCTGGAGGATCGCCTTGGAGCGGGGATCCAGGGGGCCGCTGGTGGGTCGCATGCGTCGCGCCACGGTGCGGTTGCTCCTTCCGGTTAGCACTCTCACTGCCAGAGTGCTAACTCGCTGCGGGCATCGTACCAGCCACTCCAGCCGAGTGTCAACGACCGGCCCTGGCTCGACTCAGATCAGGCGGGCAAAGAGCTCGTTCGATAACAGCCGGCCGCGGGTGGTCAGGCGAACTCGTGCGTCGTCGGTCTCCTCGAGCAGGCCGGCCGAGACGGCCCAGTCGAAGGCGTCGACGAACTGCGGCTCGAGCAGGTGGGTGAGGGGCACGCCGCGGTCCAGGCGGAGCCCCAGGATCAGGCCTTCGGCGGTGGCCGAGGCAGCATCGATGACATCCTCGCCGCCGGGCGGCAGGCCGGGCGAGCCACCGCCGGACGGCAGCAGGGCCCCGATGTAGGCGTCCAGGCGAGCGGCATTCCAGCGCCGGACCCGGCCGTTGAAGGCATGCGCCCCGGGGCCGACGGCTTCGACCGAGCGGCGCTCCCAGTAGCCCAGGTTG
>JBBRIM010000260.1:0-3512 GCA_038221095.1 Candidatus Limnocylindrales bacterium | reverse complement strand
CGTTCATCCTGCTGATCGCGGCTGCCTGGACCGCTCGACGCGGCGAGCTTCGGGCCTTGGTGGCGGCGACCGCGGTCGGGGTCGTCGTGGCGGTCGTCTGCCTGATCGAGTACGTCGCGCCTGGCTCGATCTCGAAGAGTGCGTTCGCGTGGGTCGGCTTCTGGAAGGAATTCGGCGCTCGCCTGGCAGGGACCGTCCCATCGCCTAACGCCCTCTCGACGCAGCTCATCGTCCCGACGATGGTGCTCCTCGCGGCCCTGCTTCTCGCCCGGGATCTGCGACTCCGGCTGCTGGCGGCCCTTTCCCTGGTGCCGCTCGGGGTCGCGCAGTACCTGACCTTCAGCCGCGCCCCGTTCCTCGCCATGTATGTCTTCGTCGTCGTCGTCGCCTGGCGGTTCCGGCGAGCCGCCGGCGTCGTGGTCATCGTCGTCGGACTTGTTGTTGGTGCCCTCGTCCTACCTGCGTACCTGCAGCTGCGGACCACAACCGTTTCCCCTGGGACTGACGCTCAACCGGGCTCGATCCTCGTTGCCAGCGACGAGCTGCGGTTCAGGGCGTGGGCCACCGCCATCCGGATGTGGGAACAGGAGCCGATCGCGGGCCAGGGATACTTGAGCTACAAGGCGCTCGGCGAGACATTCGGGGACCCGCTGCTGGGCTCACCGCACAACGAATGGCTCCGGCTCTTCGCAGAAGGTGGGGTGATCGTGGGACTCGTGGGTCTGGCCTGGATCGCGATCACCTGGATCGACCTCGCCAGGGTCAAGGGGTGGCTCGGGACTGGCATCTTGACCGGGTTCGCGGGGTACGTCATCGCGGCGACGTTCAACAATCCGCTGCTGTTCATCCGGGTCAGCGCGGTCGCGTTCCCGATCTTCGGGGTCGGGCTGGGGCTCGCGGCTCTTGCTCGGAAGGCCCCGGAACCGCTACCCGAGGTCTCGCCCGACGGACCTGGGACGCCCGCGCAGGCCGCCGAGTCGGCACAGGCCCCGACGCTACACTGACCCGGCATGGACATCAGCCTCCTGCGCATCGCCGGCATCGCCCTGGCCGTCTTCGTGACCCTCGTGGCGATCGGCCGCCTCCGACGTCGTGGATCGGGCAGCCGGGTACCGGCCCTCGGTGTCCTGCTGGTCGGGCTCGGTCTCGGCCTCGTCGCCATCGCCCCCGATCTCGTCCGCCCGGTCCAGGGCTTGCTCGGCCTCGAGGGCGAGCCACTCGGGCGCCTGGTCACGGTCCTCATCGTGTCGGTCGCCGTCGCCTATCTCCTGCTGTTCTACGCGCTCGCCAGAGCCGAGCGGGCCAACCAGCGGGTCAGCCGGCTTGTCCGGGCGCTCTCAGCGGCGCAGGTCGAGGCCGCGGCGGTCGGTGCGGCCTGGGGTGGCGTGCTGGTCTGCGTCCCGGCCTTCAACGAGGCCGAGAGCCTGCCGGCCGTCCTAGCCGAGATCCCGGGCTCGGTGGCGGGCCTCCGAACGCACGTCCTGGTCATCGACGACGGCTCTCGCGACGGGACCGCGGCGGTAGCCCGGTCGCTCGGCGCGCGGGTGGTCAGCCATCCCGTCAACTCCGGCCAGGGGGCCGCACTCCAGACCGGCTATCTCGTCGCCGAGCGCCTCGGAGTGGATGTCGTCGTGACGCTCGATGCCGACGGGCAGCACGATCCAGCCCAGATGTCGCGCCTCGTCGAGCCGATCGTGCGCGACGAGGTCGACTTCGTCGTCGGCTCGCGCCGGATGGGCGAGTCCGAGGGCGGGGGCGAGTCGCGGGCTCGCGACGCCGGGATCACGGTATACACCCGGCTCATCAACCTGCTGGGCGGCACCGAGGTCAGCGACATCGCCAATGGCTACCGGGCCATCCGCGCCTCGCGGCTGGCCGAGATCGCCTTCACCGAGGACCAGTTCCACAACCCGGAGCTGCTGCTCGGGGCGGCCCGGGCCGGACTCCGCGTCGCGGACGTACCGGTCACGATCCGACGGCGGACGGCCGGCGTGACCAAGAAGGGCACCAATGTGCGCTACGGGCTGGGGTTCCTGCGGGTGATCTTCAAGACGTGGCTCCGTTGAACTCGGATGAGCCCACCCATTCCGAGCGGGCATCGATCACATCGAAGCGGCGACCGATCTGCTAGTCGTCGAGGTGCAGCGCTTGTTGGAGGACGGGAACGGTTGCCGTTCGATAGTCGAGGAGTCGCAGCGATTGCGCGGAGCGACGTGTCGATGAATCGATCTATCCAGCGGCCTCTCGCTCCATGATCACGCGCCGGAGGGCAACGATGGTCGAGACGCGAGCTCGCCATCTGAGTCGAGCGCTCGCAATCCTGCCGTGGTTCGCTCTCTTCGTCTGCTTCCTGATCGCCTACGCGTGGATCCGCCGGGACTGGATGTGGATCGTCGGAGACGACTCCAACCTGATGATGCCCGCCGTCAATATCGGGCGCGGCCTCGTCCCCAACATCGACTTCGCAAATGGGTATCCGGGCATCACGTTCTACGTTCAGCGCGCGATCATGCTCGTGGTCGGTGAACTACCGATCAGCGAGCACGTTTACACCGCAATGCAGGCGGCATTTTTCGCGCTCGTCGCTGCGTGGGTCCTTCGTCACCATTTCCCGGCTGCCCTGACCTGGATCCTGATCTTCTTCGTGTGGACCGTGACGCATCGACTCAACCCCACGCCGAACCCCGGCTCAGTCATGGAGGTTTTGGGGATCCTGTCGCTGTACTGGATGGATCGCTTCGCTTCGCATCAGCGGGCGACTGACGCGTTCGTCGCCGGTGGCCTTGCCGGCCTGGCGTTCCTGTTCAAACAGCCGGGGATATTCCTCCCCTTCGCGTTTCTGATCTTCACGAGCTACGCCTACCTCAGCTGGCCCGACACGCCGCCATCCGCGCGGCTCCGCGCGGTGATCGTCGGCTTCAATGTCGCTGCGCTCGCCGCCTTTGGATGGTTCTACTTGAGGATCTCTGTGTTCGACGTCATCGCCGATCCCAGCACGAGTCAGGCGCTGGTGTTCAGCACGGCCAGGTTTCTTGGCCCCTGGGCTGCCGCCGTGGTGGGCCTCCTCGTCATCCCGCGACGCGTTCCATCACTTGCCGGGCCCTCCTGGTCCCTGGGCCTCGCCCTCCGGGCGAATCTTTTGGTTGCCGCGGTGTTCGTGTCCGTGGCTGCCGTCGGCTTCGGGGTGATCTACGGTTCGCCCGGACGTAGCCTGGCTGCGCTCCACATGGTCCTCTTCGATAGCCCGGAACTCATCAACTCCGTGCAGTCGAAGGTCATGCAGCCGCTCCTGCTGTGGCCGACGGTTGCGATCGCAGTCCTGGTCATCCTCAGTCCATTCGCTATCGCGGCACTCAGAAACTGGCCTATGCGGCTCGCGATATACGGGGCTGCCTGTGCGGGATGCGGGTACACGGCGCTGACGTACTCTGACCTGCAGTTCACGATCGTTGGGACGCTACTCGTCGTCCTGCTGGTTGCGATCTTCTGGCTCCGTCGACCTACAGACCGGG
>JBBRIM010000259.1:0-3515 GCA_038221095.1 Candidatus Limnocylindrales bacterium | reverse complement strand
GGAGATCCTCGAAATCCTCGAGGCCCACCGAGCAGCGCAGCAGGCCCGGGCCGATCCCGGCCAGGGCCAGCTCGGCATCGTTGAGCTGGCGATGGGTGGTGGTCGGCGGGTGGGCCACGATCGTGTGGATGCTGCCGAGGGTGGCGGTCAGCTCGGGGATCGTCAGGGCGTTGATGCAGGCGACTCCTCCGGCCCGACCGCCGACCACCTCGAACGCCAGCATCCCCCCGGCGATCGGGAACTGGCGCGTGGCCAGCTCGTGTTGCGGGTGGCTGGCCAGTCCCGGGTAGTAGACCCGCACGACGGCGGGCTCCGTCTCCAGCCAGGTGGCCAGCGCCTGGGCCGTCGTCGCGAGGTGCTCCATCCGGACGGCCAGGGTGGTCAGGCCGCGCAGGACGAGGAACGCCGACAATGGCGAGAGCGTGCCGCCCGTATCGATCTCGACCTGGCGCACCGCGTCGATCCGCTCCCGGGAACCCGCCACCACGCCGGCCATCACGTCCGAATGGCCGCCGATGAACTTCGTCGCCGACTCAACGACGAGATCGGCCCCCAGTTCGATCGGCCGGCACAGGTAGGGCGAGGCGAACGTGTTGTCCACGACCAGCAGCGCGCCGTGGGCGTGGGCAGCCTGGGCGAGGGCGGCGATATCGGCGACCACGATCGTCGGGTTGGAGATCGTCTCGACGTACAGCAGCCGGGCCGGCCCTGTCGACAGGGCTGCGTCAATGGCGCTGGGATCCGTGGCATCGACGAAGGTCGTGTTCACGCCCAGCCGCCCGAAGTGATTGACCAGCAGGGAGCGGGTCGAACCGTAGATCGCGCTGGTGGCGACAACCCGGTCGCCGGCCCGCAGCACGGACGCAAGGGCCGCGTGGATGGCGGCCATCCCCGTGCCGAAGACACGAGCCGCCCGTGCGCCCTCGATCGTGGCGATGGCATCGGCCAGGGCCGTCCCGGTGGGGTTGTCGATCCGGGCGTAGGCATAGCCTGGGCGAGTGCCACTGGCGATCGCGCCGAGCTGCTCGGCATCCTCCGCCGAGAACGATACCGACAGGTACAGCGGCACCGAGTTCGAGCGCTGGTCAACCACCGGCGGCGTCGTCGCCGCCCGGATGGCCCGGGTGGCAAACCCGCGGAGCTCGCGGTCCGGCGGGTTGGAGGAGCGCTCAGCCATGAGCGGGATGCTACACCGAGCCGGCCCGGGGACCTCTGGACGGCTCCGTGCCGGTGGTCGGGGGCCGGGACGCGCTGCGCGCCTTCGGCCGGCTGCGCCGCCGGTCCCGCCGGTCCGTGGTCAGGAGCGCGTTGACGAGGACCAGGTTCACCGCAACCAGGCCGGCCAGGACCAGGATGACGACTTCGACGGACACGCGGTCAGCGGGTTCCCCACTGGTACGTCTGCTTGACCATCCTGAGGTAGACAAAGGTCTCGGTGTCGCGGACCCCCTCGATCGCCCGGAGCTTGCCGGCCAGGAAGTCGAGCAGCGCCCCGTTGTCCTCGCAGACCACCTCGATCAGGACATCGTAGGTCCCGGCCGTGATCACGACGTAGTCAACCTCCGGAAACGCACCGACCGCCTCGGCAACCTGGACCAGTCGATCCCGCTCACAGCGGATTCCAACCATCGCCATCTGCTGGAAACCCAGCTTGAGCGGGTCGGTCACGCCGACGATCTGGAGAATGCCGTGCTCCACGAGGCGGTTGGTCCGGGCTCGAACCGCCGCCTCGGAAACGCCCAGGTCGTGGGCAATCTGGGTGAAGGGCCGGCGACCGTCCTCCTGGAGGTGCTCGATGATCCGCTTGTCAAGGGCCGAGACCTCCTCGGCTACCCGGCCGTTGCGAGCCCGGGGCTTGCTCGCGGTCACGCGTCCGCTCCCTGGGCCGCGGCCAGGGCCACGTTCATCGCCCGAAGGTGGTCTGGCGTGCTGCCGCAGCAGGCACCCACGATCAGGGCGCCGGCGGCCCGCATCTCGACCGCCGCGTGGGCCATCGTCCCGGGGGTCGCCCGGTAGACGGCCCGCATGTCGATGAGCTCGGGCATCCCGGCGTTGGACTTCGCGACCAGGATCACGTCCGGCGCCAAGGCCCGCATCCGGGTCATGACCGGCATGATCTCGTCGGGCCCGTTGCCGCAGTTGCCGCCGATGGCGTCGGCGCCCCAGGCGGCCAGTGCCTCGACGGCCTGCTCGGGGGTGACGCCCATCATCGTCCGGCCGCGCGTATCGAAGGTCATCGTGACGATCAGGGGCATCCCGGGGGCAACCCGCCGAACGCCTTCGATCGCCGCCTTGACCTCGGTCAGGTCCGACATCGTCTCGATCCAGACCACGTCGACACCGCCGGCAACCAGGGCGCCGGCCTGCTCGGCAAAGACGTCGACCGCGTCGTCGTATTCGAGCGTGCCCATCGGCGCCATGATCGCGCCGCTCGGCCCGATATCGCCGGCGACCAGGGCCTGGCCGCCGGCCGCCTCGACCTCCGACCGGAGCAGGATCGCCGCGGTCTGATTCAGTTCGGCGACGCGGCCCTCCAGGCGGTGCAGGCTCAGTCGCAGGCGGTTGCCACCGAAGGTATTGGTCAGCAGGATCTGCGAACCCGCCTCGAGATAGCCCCGATGGATTCGCCGGATGACGTCCGGCTGGGTGAGGTTCCAGACCTCGGGCGGATCCCCGAACTGCAAGCCGGACATGAACAGCATCGTGCCCATCGCGCCGTCGGCGAGGATCGGCCTGCCCTGGTCGAGGAGGGCCTGCCAGCGCGCTCGGTGGACACCGCCGTCGATTGCACGGCGCGCCGCGAGTCCCGGGAACCTGGCCGGATCGACGGGTTCGAGCAACCCCGGGCCGGCGTCGACCCGACCGGGTCCGCCCGACCTGGCACCATCCGGCAGCCGGCGATTCCGGCGCGGTTCGGTCATGGGGCGCTCCTCGCCGTGTGGTCCCGGGCTGTCCCGATCATCTCGGGCGAACCATAGCGAACATGGACGCGCACCGCGCGCCGGTTCCCGCGGCGCGGGCGCCTACTTCTTGGGCGAGGGCCGGGGCGTCGGCTTGGGCTTGGGCTTCGTACTTGGCTTGGGGCTCGGCTTGCCCGGTGAAGCCGATGGACTGGGCGCCGGCGACAGGGTCGGGGCCGGCGTTGGCGTGGGCAGCGGAACCGGTGTGACCGATCGCTGCTGGAGCGGTCCAAGGAGCGGATCGACCACCACCACGATCTGTTCGAAAGCGGAGACGAATGCAGGTGCCGGCGCAGCCGGCGGACCGTTCTGGGTCTTCGAGCCGAACTCGATCAGGATGTTCAAGCCGGCCAGGGCGAAGGGCGGATCTCCGAGCACCGGCTTGGCCTTGGGGTTGAAGCCCGAGACCGAAACGAGCGTCTTGGCACTGGTATACGAGGTCAGGACGAGGGGCCAGGAGTTGTAAGTCAGGTGCAGCCGCTTGACCATCCCGCCCGAGCTGGCATCGGCTGTCGTGGCCGTGATCTGGAGGCCGGCCGCCAGCAGGGCGCTATA
>JBBRIM010000258.1:0-3519 GCA_038221095.1 Candidatus Limnocylindrales bacterium | reverse complement strand
TCCGTGCTCGAACCACAGGATCTGGTGGTCTGACTAGACCGGCCCTACCAGATGTTGTGGTGTTGGCTGGCGAGGAAGGATTCGAACCTTCGATCTCCTGATCCAGAGTCAGGCGCCTTACCGCTTGGCCACTCGCCAGTGGAGCCGGTCGGATGATACCCGACGAACCCGAGCCGGGGGTCCGGCACCGGCCGGGTGTGCCTTCTGCTAGCCTTCCGACCGTGACGACCCCTTCGACGGGCTCCGCAACGCCGGTCGTGCCAGCCTGGCGGTCGCGCTACCTTCCCACCCTCCTCGACGCGCTCGCACCGGGTCTTGGCCATCTCGTGGCCGGCCGGCGCAGGCTGGCGGCCATCTTCGGGATCCCGTTCCTGGCCCTGATCCTCGTCGCCCTGTTCATCGTGGCGACCACGTCCGGCGGGCGGCTGGCGGCCGAGGCCGTCAACGTCTTCTGGCTGCTGCTCGGCGCGCAGGGCATCGTCCTGGTCTGGCGGGTCCTGGCGGCCGGCTCGAGCTTCTGGGCGGCTGACCTGCCCCGCCTTCGTCCGCTCGACGCGCTGCCGATCGCAGTGCTGCTGGTGCTCCTTGCTGGCCCGCAGGCGTACCTCGGCTACATCACCAACGAGGCCCGGGTCCAGAGCGATCTGGTCTTCGTCGTTGACCCCCAGCCGCCCGGTGGCTGGCATCCGCAGGGCTCGATCCCGCCCGATCCGAGCGACTTCGCGAGCGCTGATCCCTCCATTTCGGCCGAGCCGTCGGCCTCGCCTTCGTCAGGCCCGCCGCGGATCACGATCCTGCTGTTGGGTATCGACTCCGGTGTGGGCCGGAGCACGGCGCTGACCGACACGATGATCGTCGCCTCGCTCGACCCGGTGACCGACACGGTCTCGATGGTCTCGATCCCGCGCGACATGGTTGATGTCCCGCTGCCGGACGGCCGCAGGTTCTCGCAGAAGATCAACTCGCTCGACGCCTTTGCCCGGCTCCATCCGAAGCAGTTCCCCGGTTCGAACGGGACCGGCCACGACGTGCTGATGGCAGCCCTTGGCACCCTCCTGCACATCAAGATCGACTACTACGCGGCGGTCAACCTGCAGGGCTTCGCTGATGTCGTGAACCGGCTCGGCGGCGTCACGGTCAACGTGGCCCATGGCTTCTGCGATCCCACGTACGACATGTATGGGTTCCCCAACGGGTTCTCGATCACCGCCGGTCGCCATCACCTGAATGGCTACCAGGCCCTCGCCTACGCCCGCGTGCGCAAGGCATCGGGCGAGTCCGACTTCACCCGGGCCGCCCGTCAGCAGGAGCTGCTCAACGGCCTGCGCGATCAGATCGTCAAGGGTGGCTTCGTCAACGATCCGATTGGCCTGTTGCGGGCGGTCGGCCAGACCCTGAGCACGAACGTGCCCCGTTCGATCCTGCCCAACCTGGCCGACACGATGGCCAAGGTCGGCCGCAACCAGACCTTCCGGGCCGTGATCACCCATCCGCTGGTGAAGCCCGGTTTCGACTACCGCGGCTCGATCCAGCTCCCGGACCTGGCCGGCATCCTGCGTCTCTCCGCCCAGATCTTCCCGACGACAGGCACCATGCCCAGCCCGCAATACGCGGCCCCGCCGGCGTCGTCCGGCGGTGGTGGCGGTTCCGGCGTCGGCGACTGCGCGCCGGCCCCGACGCCCACGCCCAGGCCGACGCCGAAGCCGACGCCCAATCCCAGCGGCGGCGGGGGATCGCCCAGTCCATCGGTGAGCCCCGCCGCGAGCCCACCCGAGCCGTCGCCCTCGGTCTAGGGCGATTCGCGGGGCCGCTGGAGCGCCGCCCAGATGAGTGGCGCCTGGAGCGGCAATCGAGCCCAGGCCGCCGCCACGAGCCACGGCGACGCGGTTGGGTCGGCACTTGTTGACAGGGCGAAGGTCACGTTTCCAGGAAAGACCGCCAGCAACAGGATCGCGCTGGCCGGCCCGGCCCAGCGAGCCCGGGCGATCAGGCCAACCGCGCAGACCAGCTCGGCGATCCCACTCGTGAAGATGATCGCGCCAGGGGCGGGCATACCCGTCGGGATGAGTCCGAGAAAGGCGTTGCCGCGCACGAGATGAAGCGTGCCGCTGCCGACAAACAGCGCCGCCAACCCGAGCGGCGCCCACCGCCGCCCTCGCCTGATCGCCGTCCCTGCCATGGACTCGACTCTACCTGAGCGGCCGTTGGCTGGCGATCTGACCTCGGATGAGGACCACGTAAGGGTGGGGCTTTCTCAGATGTCGCCAGTGGACGCCGTATGACCGTCCTGCGGTCTCCGATCCGCGTCCTAGCCAGTCGGCCACGCTCGACAATGAAGCCTGATCTCGCCAAGAGCGCCCGAGGTCAGGCTTAGTGCGCCTCCCGGCGATATTTGAGAGCGCTGACCGAGCCTGACGAGTTGAGCGACTGGTGATCCGGCTCGGCCAACCTACTTGCTGTGGATGACACGAGGCTTGGACGACTGGTTCGTGCACTTCGGCAGCGCCGGGGTTGGCGACAGGCCGACCTGGCGAGACGCGCCGGGGTGGGTCGTACCGTCGTCGTCGACATCGAGGCCGGTCGCATCGATGGAATGCGCGTGCGTACGATTCGGAAGGTCGCGTCGACGTTCGGACTGAGTTCCGAGATGGCCGTACGGGGCCTCGGTGCCGACGCGGACCGAGTCCTGGACGAAGGTCATGCCGGACTCCTTGGCGCTTGTAGCAGGTGGCTCACGAATCTCGGCTGGCGGACGGCCGCGGAGGTGTCCTATTCGGAGTGGGGTGAGCGCGGCTCGATCGATCTGCTCGCCTGGCATGCTCCGACTTCCACCCTCCTGGTTGTCGAGGTCAAGACGGAGCTTGTTTCGGTCGAAGCGACGCTTCGCAAGCACGACGAGAAGGTGCGCCTCGCCCGGACCGTGGCGGAGGCCCGGTTCGCCTGGCAGGCGAAGTCCATCGGGCGCCTCCTCGTCTTGTCGAGCGATCAAACCGAACGTCGCCGGGTGGCCGCGCACGCATCAGTCCTAGACGGCGCGTATCCGCTTAGGTCCTACGCGGTCCGACGGTGGTGCCAAGCTCCCCACGGACCGATCGAGGGCTTGATCTTTCTCTCAAATGTCGTTGATAGACGCCGTGATGCGATGCGCGGCCGGCGCGAGCGGATCCGCGTGCCTCGTAAGGTCCCGGCCGAGCACGAGTGCCCGTCGTGACAGACCGATGAAGCCCCGAAACGAGGCCAGGATCGCGATACCGCGTCTCGTGGCGACAATTGAGAAAACCCGGGCCCAGGCCCGGGACGGGCCCCCGTGCGCCAGGCCTCCGACGCCGCGGCCCTCCCGCGAGCACGGATCAGGCGGTCTGGGCGATGCTCTCGAGGGCTTCGGTGAGGAGGGTGCCGAGCTGATCCCACTCGACGAGGAAGGCATCGTGGCCCTTGGTGGAGTGCAGCTCGCGGTACGAAGCGTCGACACCGGCCTCGGTCGCAGCGGCGACGAGCGATTGGACCTGGACAGGCCCG
>JBBRIM010000257.1:0-3520 GCA_038221095.1 Candidatus Limnocylindrales bacterium | reverse complement strand
TTCCGGATCCGCAACGAGAGCGCCCAGAAGTGGGGCGGGGTCCAGTAGAAGACGAGCGCGAACAGGAGGATGGCCGGGAGCTGCACGCCGCCCGTGACCGCGGCCCAGCCGATCACCGGTGGAAGGGCGCCGGCGGCTCCTCCGATCACGATGTTCTGGGGCGTCGTCCGCTTCAGGAGGAGGCTGTAGACGACCACGTAGAAGCCGATGGCGAGGAGTGTCAGGAAGGCCGCCAGGAGGTTGACGAACCAGGCCATCAGGGCGAAGGAGATCACCCCGAGGATGATCCCGAAGACGACGGCCCGCTCGGGCTCGACATCGTGGGCGGGCAACGGACGCCGCCGGGTACGAGTCATCAACAGGTCGATGTCACGGTCGATGTAGCAGTTGATCGCGTTGGCCGAACCGGCCGCGAGGGTGCCCGCGACCATGGTCCAGACGACCAGCCAGGCCCAGTTACCGAGCTCGATCCCGGGTACCTGGCGGCTGGCCAGGACCATCGCCGGCACGGTCGTGATCAGCAGCAGTTCGATGATCCGGGGCTTGGTCAGGGCGACGTACGCCCGGATCGAGGCGCGCCGGGTGGAGGCGGGCAGGGCCGTTGCCGGCGCGACGCTCGCCCCCAGTGGGCGCCCCTCGTCTGGATCCGGGCCGGCACCCTGGCCGGGCAGTCCGCCGGCTGGAGCTGCCGCCGTTCGGGCGGAGTAGTACGAAACGAAGGCCAGGCCAACGAGGGCGGCCCAGACCCCGGCGCCCAACGCAACATGCAGCGTTTGCGACCAGCCCGACAGCCGGGTCAGCACCTGCAGGCCGCCGACCACGACTTCAAGTGGGATCAGGACCACCCCGATCAGGGCGAGCCGGACGATCCCCGGGTGGCCACGCTGGGTCCGCCATGCAACCACTCCGATCGCAACCACGATCAGGCCGACGATCGCGGCAACGTAGCGGTGCAGGACCTGGGCCGACGTGACGTCGGTCAGGGCCGGGAAAAGCGTTCCGCTCATCAGCGGCCAATCGGGAAAGACGAGGGCGGCGTTGGGCGTTGCCGTCACGTGCGAACCGAAGAGGAGCAGGGCGAAACTGGCCGTTGCGCCGAACGCCGCGAGCAAGGTGAACCGCTGGCTTGCGCCGCGACCGGCGATCCGGCCCGGATAGGCGCTTCGGACCAGGATGAAGACGAGCAGGCCGAGCAGAGCCATGGCGCTGGCCAGGTGGGCGGTGACCGACTCACCGCTATTGCCGAGACGAACGGTCTCCCGGCCAAGCCAGGCCTGGAAGAAGACCAGGATCACCGCCGCGATGCCCGACCAGAACAGCGAAGGGCGGTCACGATGGTCACGCCGGGCGAGAACCGGCAGGCCAAGGATCAGCAGGCCAAGAATCACCGCGACGTCGCGGTGAAGCCACTCGAGCCAGGCCTTCAGGTCACCGAGGGCGGGGACCAGCTGACCATTGCACAATGGCCAGTCCGGGCAACCCAGGCCCGAGTCGGTGGCCCGCACGACCACCCCCAGCGTGACGAGGAAGAGCGTCGTGGCAACCGTCGCCGCCGCCAGCTTCTGAAACCGGGTCACCATGCCTCCACCCCCGCATTCTAGCGGCGGCCTGCCCGAATCGGCGGCGCCGGGTACGATCCCGGCGATGCGTCCTCTTCTCCTGGGCCTGGTTGCCGTCCTGCTCAGCGCATGTGCTTCATCGACCCCGTCGGCTTCGCCGTCGGTCCCGGTGGCGGGCGCGTCCGGCGGAAACTCGATCGTCCCCGTGATCGCCTCGTCGGAGACGGTCGTCGGTCCGGACCGGATTCTGATCGGTCTGCTCGATTCGACCGGCACGACGCCGCTGGGCACGCCCGACTACCAGGTGAGCGTCGGCTTCATCAACCTGGACAAGGACAAGAACACCTTCGCGCTCCCGGCGGCGGCGGCGACCTTCGTGTGGGCGATCCCAAACCAGCGGGCTGTCTGGATCAAGGACGCCACCTTCGACGCGGCCGGCAACTGGGCCGCGGTGGTGACCGTCACGCCTCCGGGCAAACCGGTCGAATCGACCGAATTGAGCCTGCCCGTCAGCGCCACCGGCCTGGCGATCCGGGTCGGGGCGGCCGCGCCATCCACGCCCACGCCCACGTCGACAACAGCCAAGGGCATCCTTGCCAGCATCACCACGGACACGAGCCCCAACCCGGCCTTCTACCAGGTGTCGGAGGACCAGGCGCTCGCCCAGCACAAACCGTTCGTGCTCGTCTTCGCCACGCCGGCCTTCTGCACGAGCCAGGTGTGCGGTCCGACGCTCGACGCAGTCAAGACGGTTGCCGCCACCGAACCCGGGATGACCTTCATCCAGGTGGAGCCGTACATCATGAATTACGCCAACGGCACGCTCCAGCCGGTGCTCGGCGCCGGCAACAGCCTCCAACCGAATGCGGCCACCACGGCCTGGGGGATCCAGACAGAACCATGGGTCTACGTCGTTGATGCGAAGGGGATCGTGACCGCGTCGTACGAGGCGGTCATCGCGCCGGCGGAGCTGACCAGCGCCATCGACAAGGTGAAATCCGGAAGCTAGAACCCCGTGCCTGTGCTGCCGGGGGCGTACAGCGGCGTGCCATCGGCGCAGCGCGGACAGGTTGCCGCCCCCGCTTCGTACGTCGGCAGGTCGAGGACCCACAGGGCGGCCAGCGGGTAGACCCGGCCGGTCTGGGGCGAGGTCAGGGCCGTCATCCCGCCCGACCGGTCGACCAGCACGTGGCAGCCCACGATCTCGCCGCCGAGCGCCTCGACTGCCGGAATCATGGCCAGCAGCGAACCACCGGTAGTCAGGATGTCGTCGACCAGGACGACCCGTTCGCCCGGAGCGATCGTGAAGCCGCGCCGGAACTCGCGCCGGGCCGGACCGTCCGCGCTGCGGACTTCCTCGGCAAAGATCGCCCGCAGGCCGAGCTGGCGGCCCGTCTCGAAGGCGAGGATCACCCCTCCGGTCGTGGGGCCGGCCACGAGCTCGGCCGATGGCTGCCCGTCTGGGCCGCGATAGGCCGCCGCCCAGAAGGCGCACAGCTCGCTCGTCGCGGCGGTGTCCTGGAGAACCTGGAACTTCTCGAGGTAGTGCTCGCCGTGGCGGCCACTCTTGAGCAGGAAATGGCCGTCGCGGAGGGCCCCCGAGCTGCGGAAGAGCGCCTCGGTTCGGGCCGCCACGGCGGCCCTCGCGGCAAGGTCGAGGGCGTTGCGTACGGTGGTCATCTGGTCAAGTCTACGGCTCAGGGCCGGTATTCAACGCCGTTGGCCGACGGCGCCGACGCCCGCGCCGGCAGGGCCGTGCCGATCAGCGGTGCGTACGAGTCGAGGCCGCGCCGGCGGCATTCGTCGGCCAGCTCCTCGATCAACCTGACCGGCAGGGTGGGGTCGGCGAAGAGCACCGTGCCCACCTGGACTGCCACCGCGCCCACGGCCAGGAAATCGAGGACATCACCCAGCTCGGCCACGCCGCCGATCGCGATGATCGGGATGTCGACGACCTGGGC
>JBBRIM010000256.1:0-3535 GCA_038221095.1 Candidatus Limnocylindrales bacterium | reverse complement strand
CTGGGGCTACGCCTTGCTCTATCTCGCCGGGTTCGTGGCCTACTTCCCATTCCGACAGATTCCGTGACCGATCCCGGCGCCACGCCGGACAATCCCACGGAGGTCCAATCGGTGTTCGCGCCTCCGGCACCGGCCGCGCCGGTCCGCTCGCGCCGGCGCGAGGCGCTCGGCGCACTGCTCGTCTACCTGCTCCTGACGTACCTCTTCACAGCAGCGACGTGGCAGGACCCGACGAACCACTGGGTCGGCCGATGCTGCGACCAGGAGCAGTCCATGTGGTTCCTCGCCTGGACCCCGACCGCGCTGCAGCTCGGGCAGAACCCGCTGCTGACGGACCGCTTGAACGCGCCCGACGGCGCGAACCTGATGTGGAGCAGCGCCATGCCACTGCTGGGACTGCTCTACTCGCCGATCACCCTGACCGCCGGCCCCGTCCTCGCCTACAACATCGCCGTCCTGCTGGCGATCACCCTCAGCGGGCTGGCCTGCTTCCTCGCGCTGCGCAGGCATACGAAGGGCCCGCTCGGCCCGCTCGTCGGGGGCGCGCTCTACGCGTTCTCGCCGTACGTCGCCTCACATACGGTCCTGCACCTGAACCTGGTCAACGTTTGGGCGCCGCCGCTGTTCGTCGTGCTGCTCGACGAGATCGTTGCGCGGCGGCGCTACCGACCTTCTCTGCTCGGCGTTGGTCTTGGCGTGCTCGGCGCGATCCAGCTCGTCACCTTCGAGGAAGTGCTCGCAACGAGCGCCGTCGCCGGGTTGGTCCTGGTGCTCATGGCCGCGCTCGTCGTGCATCGATGGGCGCCGATCCGCGACGGGGCTGTTCGCCTGGTTCGTGCCGCGGTCCCGGGACTCTTCGCGTTCCTCGTCCTGGGCGCGTTCCCGCTCGCCGTCCAGTTCTTCGGGCCCCAGCAGATCCATGGCCAGGTCCAGCCACCCGCCGTCTTCTCGACCGATCTCCTCAACGTCGTCTTGCCGACCGATTACACGTGGCTGGCCCCGCCGTTTGCCACCGCGATCAGCAACGACTTCAGCGGCCTCCACCACGAGGCCACCGGCTATCTCGGCGTGGTCCTGCTCCTGGTGCTTGCCTGGATCGCGATCGAGCTGCGCCGCGACGCCAGGATCGTCGTGGCGGCCCTGACAGGCCTGGCGCTTCTCGTGCTGTCGCTCGGACCGAAGCTCTACGTCGGAACCGAGCCCTGGAGCATTCCGATGCCCTGGGCGCCGCTGGCCAAGCTGCCGCTCCTCGAGCACGTCCTGCCGGGGCGGATCACGGCATACGTGTTCCTCGCGGTGGCAGCCATGCTCGCAATCGCAATCGACCACGCAACGACCCTCGCCCGCCGGCCCGCCGCGATCCGCCTCGCGGCGATCGCAATGGCGCTCCTCTTCCTGATTCCCGCGCCGGCGAAGTCATCGACCCACGACGTGCCCGAGTTCTTCCGATCGTGGGACCGGCAGGGCATTGCGGCGAGCGACATCGTGCTCGTCGCGCCGTGGTTCACGAATGGCGCCGGCGCCGACCCGATGCTGTGGGCCGCCGTGGCCGGGGCAAAGCCGAGGTTCTACGAAGGCTATGTCTACGTCCCGGGGATCGACGGACGGCCGAGATTCGGGCCGCCACCAGGCGGTCTCGCAAAGCTGATGATCGATGCGCAGGACAATGGGATCGTCGCGCCACTCACGGCCGAGCAGCGGACCGCCGCCGACGGGGAGCTCAGGAAGGCCCATGTCTCGGTCGTGATCATCGGGTCCCTGCAGTACCGCGACGAGATGATCGGCCTGTTCACGGATCTCTTCCATCGACCGCCGGTCGAGGTCGACGGGGTCCAGCTGTGGCGCGACGTCCAGGAGACCATCGCAGCAGGCTGAGGGCAAAGAGAAAGGGCCCGGGAGATCCCGGGCCCTTTCTTGGCTACTGCGTCAGGTCCCTCACGGGACGGCGACTACTCCTTGCTCTTCGCCTTCGAAGGGCTGAGGACGAGGACGCTGCCACCGAGGGCGCCGAGCGCCGCGAGGAGCATCCAGAGGCCGCTCGACTGCTGGCCCGAGCCGCTATTGCCGAGCGTGTCGGTCGGCGGCTGGGTCGTGGACTGCGAGTCCGTGGTGGACTCGACAGAGCTCTCGAACGAGGTCGTCGAGGACTCGGTCGACTCAGTGGTCTCGCTCGAGACCGTCGACTCCGTGGACTCGGTCGACTCCGTGGTGGATTCGACGCTGCTCTCGAACGAGGTCGTCGAGGACTCGGTCGACTCGGTCGACTCGGTCGAGGAGGAAACCTCCGCGCCCGGGCAGGCGTGGCTGAGGACGAGGTTGTCGCCGTCGACACCGCTCGTGGAAGCGCTGTCCAGCGTCGTGTCGCCGTCGCCGGTGATGACCGCGTACCAGTGAACCGTGCCGCCCGCAGCCTTGCCGCTCGGCAGGTCCGTGAACGAGTCCGTGCTGAACGAGGCATCGAGGAGACCGCTGTCGCCATCCGCGCTCGTGAGCACGAAGTGGACGCCGATCTCGCCAGCGCCGATCTCGAGCGGGAAGCTCGCGCACGCTTCGGCGTCGAACTTGTCGCTGAGCTTGATGCCGACCTGGCCGGCAAGGAGGTCGGTGGCGAGCGCTGCGCCGACGACGCCCATCGTGAGGACGCCTGCGCCGAGCACTGCCAGGATCTTGTTCCGCTTCATGTGGTTCGATAACCCTCCGCTATCCCTGTCTGTGGACCGGACCAGTAGATGAGTCCGTTCCGACGTCGGCGCCAGTGGCACCAGCTCCGGAAGTCGGTGATCCGATTTGGATCAACCGGGCCCGTAGTGTGCATGAAGGTCCCATGAGAGTCTAGTACTTCTGGAACCCCGCGGACCGCACCTTACCCGATCAGACTGCGCCGTTTCGACCTCGAATTCGGTGCGTTCAGTCGAACTTGCCGTACGAAGTCCTTGCAGGTCCTAGGACTTGCGGCCAGCCATCCGCGCCCGGCCATCCACGCGGCCGGCGTCCAGGGCAAAGAGAAAGGGCCCGGGAGATCCCGGGCCCTTTCGTCGGTGATAGGGGAGGTCCCTCACGGGACGGGGTGCTAGCGCTTGCTCTTCGCCTTTGCAGGGGTGAGGACGATCAGGCTGCCACCGAGGACGCCGAGCGCCGCGAGCAGCATCCAGACGCCCGACTGCTGGCGCGAGCCGGCGTTGCCGATCGTGTCGGTCGGCGGCTGGGTCGTGCTGTCCGAGACGGTGTCCCTGAACGATGTCGTGCTCTCCGAGGACTGCGAGTCCGAGGTGGACTCGGCAGAGCTCTCGAACGACGTCGTGGACTCGGTCGTGCTGGACTCGCTCGATTCGGTCGTGGCGCAGTCCGCGTCCCAGATCGCCTGACCCTCGGCGGTCCAGTTCAGGCCGTCGTAGTGGAAGTTGTTGGGGCCGTCGTAGGGCGGGATGATGTCGCCCCAGTTGAACCCGTCGCCTTTGGCGCCGGGGTACCAGACGCCGTCATTGCCGTGACCGTTGTGGCCGCCCTGGAGCAGGCCGGCGGCCGCGATGTCCGG
>JBBRIM010000255.1:0-3584 GCA_038221095.1 Candidatus Limnocylindrales bacterium | reverse complement strand
GCGACATCACCCTGACCTGCGTCTCCAACGAGGTCGGCGGCCCGTATGCCGGCAATGCCCGCTGGATCGGGATCCCACTCAAGGCGCTCCTCGAGGAGGCCGGCGTCCAGCCCGGCGCGGACCAGCTCGTGTCACGCTCGGTGGACGGCTTCACCGCCGGCACGCCGACCGCGATCGTCATGGATGGGCGCGACGCCATGCTGGCCGTGGCCATGAACGGCCAGGCCTTGCCGGTCGAGCACGGCTTCCCGGTCCGAATGATCGTGCCTGGCCTGTACGGCTACGCGTCAGCGACCAAGTGGCTGGTCGATCTGGAGGTCACCACCTTCGCGGCCTACAACGCCTATTGGGTCCAGCGCGGCTGGAAGCAGCAGGCGCCGATCAAGACGATGGCCCGGATCGATGCCCCGGCCGCCCTGGCCACCGTGGCGGCTGGGCAGGTGGCGATCGGCGGCGTTGCCTGGGCCCAGCACCGGGGCATCAGCAAGGTCGAAGTCCGGATCGATGACGGCCCCTGGGCCGACGCCGAGCTGGCCCAGATCGACACCATCGACACCTGGCTCCAGTGGTCCTATCGCTGGACCGCAGTGAGCGGCCGCCACTCGATCACTGCGCGCGCGACCGACAGCACGGGTGCAACCCAATCCGAGGTACGGCTTGAGCCGTTCCCCGACGGCGCGACCGGCTGGCACAGCCTGGTCATGACCGTTTCCTGAGCGATCCACTGATCGATCCCGAGCCGATTATCCGGTTCGGACAGAGCAAGGAGAGTCAACATCATGGAATTCCGGAAACTCAGCATCGGGGCAGCCCTCCTCGCGGGGACCGTCCTTCTCGGGGCCTGCACGAGCACGGCCGCCACGGCCGCGCCGACCGCGGCCCCGACCGCCTCGCCCGCAGCAATGGCCTCGAACGCCGCGATGGTCGCCCCGTTCGGGTCCGCCTGCAGCGCCGTCCCGACGAGCGGCGCCGGCAGCTTTGACGGGATGGCCCAGGTCCCGGTCGCGACCGCCGCGTCCGCCAACCCGGTCCTCTCGACCCTCGTTACAGCCGTCACCGCGGCCGGCCTGGGCGACACCCTGAACTCGGCCAAGGCAATCACCGTCTTCGCGCCGACCAACGACGCGTTCAAGGCGATGGACCAGGCCACCCTGAACAAGGCCCTGGCCGATCCCAAGGGCCTCCTTACCACCGTCCTGACGTATCACGTCATCGGCGAGCGGCTGACCCCCGACCAGCTGGCCGGCACCCACAAGTCGCTCCAGGGCGGCGACGTGACGGTCACCGGTAGCGGGACGTCGTTCACCGTCAACGGCAAGGCGATGGTTGTCTGCGGCAACGTCCAGACCGCCAATGCAACGGTCTACATCATCGACGGAGTCCTCCTCCCGCCGGCGAAGTAGTCCTCCCGTTTCCAGGCCGAGCCGGTCCAGTCGCGGGCCGGCTCGACCGATTCTTAGCCGAGCGCGTCCTCGGCCGATGGTCCGGACGATGGAATCGGCCGGACTGGGGGCGGCGCATATCATCAGCGACGATGGCCGAGGGTGACACGATCTACCGGATGGCGGCCGGGCTTCGGCCGTACCTGGTCGGACGATCGGTTCGGGCCGCCCGAACCACGAAACGGGCCGGGGTCGGCCGGCTGATCGGGACGACGGTCGACTCGGTGGACACGGCCGGCAAGAACCTGTTGATCCGCTTCTCGAACGGGCTGACGATCCGGACCCACCTCCGAATGAACGGCTCGTGGCATCGCTACCGGCCGGGTGATCGCTGGCAGCTGGCGCCGACGCGGGCTGTCCTCGTGCTCGAGGTCGAGGGTGCCGTTGCCGTGTGCTTCGATGCCCCGGTGGTTGAGCTCTTCGAAACCCGGGCCGAGTCGTTGCACCCGGTGCTTGGCCGCCTCGGTCCGGACCTACTTGCCCACGAATTCGACGGGGCTGCCGCGCTGGCCCGCCTCCTTGAACCGTCGCGGGCCGAGACGACGATCGCCGAAGCCATGCTCGACCAGCGGGTGATGGCCGGGGCTGGCAACGTCTTTCGGAGCGAGGTCCTGTTCATCGAGCGGGTCGATCCATTCGCCCGGGTTGCTTCCCTCGACGACCCGACCGTGGATCGCCTGATCGCCACGGCCCGGCGGCTGCTGGTCACCAACGTCGGTCCGGCGGGCGCTCGGGGCCGGACAACGACGGAGGGCGCCCGCGCTGCGGCCGGCGGCTCCCTCTGGGTCTACGCCCGGGCTGGCCGGCCCTGCCGGCGCTGCGGCACCCCGATCCGCGCGATGAGCCTTGGCGCCGACCTACCCCGGACGGTCTGGTGGTGCCCCCGCTGTCAGCCGCCGGCCCGTCCGCGCTGACATTCCTAACAGCCGGTGCCGTACTTTCGTAGCCGAACAAGAAGCCGATTCAGCGGAGCGCAGGCATGCCTCCGCTACAGGCGAAGAACCCAGGTGAGTCCGGAAGAGGTCCTCAACTTTCCGAAGGGCCAAATTGAGATTGTCCACCTTGGCGCCGGCGCCTGGGGTGCCGATCCGTTACTGGCGTCCGGCGCACGCGTTCGATCGTGCCGCTCACCGACGCGACGATCGAGTACCAGCGCTGCGGGGTGCTCGTCGAGCGACGCAGCTGGACGATCCTGTTCAATCGCGACCTGGTTGACTGGCTAGCCCGGAGAAACAACCTCAGCCATTGAGTTCCCTGCGTGCCGGTGCCGGCCGATCAGGGTCCGCTGACCAAGGACTTACCGGCCACATCCTGCGGGGCTCGTAGATCTGGAAGGGGAGCCTTTCGGTGGGCAGAGGGCCCTGAATGGGGCTCGCGTTGCGCGTCGTTCAGTGGCACACCCTGGCCCCGCTGCCGAAGACCGGCGGACGATGACTCTTAATGTGCCGAGATTCAACTGCACACAATCTCGTACACATCTGGCCTAGAAGTCAGCCGGCGAACTGGCTAGCTTGGTGCCTGTGAATCGTCGCACGTCAACCCATCGTGGACCCGCTGACCGTCGGGTGCCGAGCCTGGCTCCACGGTCGCCCCGAGGTGACTCGGATCGACTCGTGGTTGAGCGCTGTCGACGCGGTCCCACTTGAGGTACGCGCCTTGACAAGCGGTTGACGGCACCAAGGGCCATCCTCGCGAGGGCACCCCGCGTGGCGCTTCGTGCGCACGATCGGGTGGAGCGGCCGTGACGTCGCCGCTGATCCCCATCCTATTCCTGGACCCGGGTGTGTTCGTCCAGCCGCTCGCCGCGATCCTCGGTATGTACGGCATCGTCAAGGTCACCGGGCCGCTCCTCGGGCGGGCCAGGCAGCGCGGATACGACGGCGCCTCGGCCGCCGAGGCGGTCCGGCTGGTCATCTCCACGCCAACCGGCTTGGTCCCGGACCGAGATCTCGCGACTGAGCTCATCCGAGCGCTCCATCCACGTCAGTGGCGAGGCTTCGATGCCTGGCGGACCGGCTGGCCCTCGACCGAGCTGCGGGTCGTCCGACGACGTGACGAGCTGGCCTGGGAGGTCGTGGCCAATCGGCAGATCGCCGACCAGGTCGGGCACGCCCTCCGAACGCTCTATCCCGGCACCGAGCT
>JBBRIM010000254.1:0-3594 GCA_038221095.1 Candidatus Limnocylindrales bacterium | reverse complement strand
GCGTCCGCCGGCGGCATTTGACACAACCGGGCCGCGCCTGGCTTGCCAGGCCGACGGATCGGGCCTCGGCTGCGCTCGCGGTTCGGACGGCCGAGTTTGTGCCAAATACCGCTGGCAGCGGCCGTATGGTCGAGGTTCGAGGACCGGCCGGGTCAGAAGGGTGCTGGAATGGGCTTGGGCGCTCACCAATTAGCCGTCGACGGTTAACCTCGACCACCCATGGGCCCGACCGCTGCCGGAGTTCCGGCATACGGCCGCTCACAGCGGCAGTTGGCACAAACTCCGGACGGCCTGGACGGCCTGGACGGCCCGAGCGACTCGAGCGACCCGAGCGAGCCGAGCGAGCCGCAGTGCGCTAACAGATCCGGGTCGCCGGCTGAGCGCGACCGGTATGATCCGGCCATGTCCATCCTGCGCAGCCGTCTCGATCCGGCCAGCGCCGAGAGCGTCGCCAACCAGGCGGCGATGGATGTGTTGGTCGCCGATCTGCGGGCGCGCCAGGCCCGGGTCAGCGGCGATGGGGCGGGCGGCGATGCCAAGACGATCGAGCGCCACCGGTCGCGCGGCAAGCTCCTCGTCCGGGAGCGGATTGACCGGCTGATCGACCCTGGCTCGGCCTTCCTCGAGCTCAGCCCGCTGGCCGCCGACGGCGTCTACGGCGACGACGGGCGCGACGCACCGAGCGCCGGGATCGTGACCGGAGTCGGCCAGGTCGAAGGCGTCACCTGCGTCATCGTCGCCAATGACGCCACGGTCAAGGGCGGTTCGTACTTCCCGTTGACCGTCAAGAAGCACCTGCGCGCCCAGGAGATTGCCCTCGAGAATCGCCTGCCGTGCGTCTACCTCGTCGATTCCGGCGGCGCCTACCTGCCGCTCCAGGCAGATGTCTTCCCCGACCGCGAGCATTTCGGCCGGATCTTCTTCAACCAGGCCCGCCTGTCGGCCGCCGCGATTCCCCAGATCTCGCTGGTCATGGGCAGCAGCGCGGCCGGTGGCGCCTACGTCCCGGCGATGAGCGACGAGACCGTGATCGTGCGCGGGACCGGCACGATCTTCCTCGGTGGGCCAGCCCTGGTGAAGGCGGCCACCGGCGAGGACGTCAGCGGCGAGGATCTCGGTGGGGCGAGCGTCCATGTCCGGATCAGCGGCGTCGTGGACCACGAGGCGCTCGACGACGAGCATGCGCTGGCGCTGGGACGCTCGATCGTGGCCAACCTCAACCGGAAGGCCCCGGCGCCGCCGTGGGACCGCCGGACACCCGAACTCCCGGCGGTCGCCCCGGGAGGCGGCAACGGATCCGCCCACCTGTATGCCGCCGTGCCGGCCGACCCGCGCCGGCCGCTGCCGATCCGCGAGGTGATCGCCCGGCTCGTCGACGCCAGCCGGTTCCACGAGTTCAAGCCGCTCTACGGCGAGACGCTCGTGTGTGGCTTTGCTCATCTCGACGGCTACCCGATCGGGATCATCGCCAACGACGGGATCCTGTTCAGCCAGTCCGCCCTCAAGGGCGCCCATTTCGTCGAGCTCGCGGCGCAGCGCCGGATCCCGCTCGTCTTCCTGCAGAACATCACGGGCTTCATGGTCGGCCGCGAGTACGAAGCCGGTGGGATCGCCAAGGATGGGGCCAAGATGGTGATGGCCGTGGCCTGCGCCGAGGTGCCCAAGTTCACGGTGATGGTCGGCGGCAGCTTCGGGGCCGGCAATTACGCGATGGCCGGGCGGGCCTACTCGCCGCGCTTCCTGTGGTCGTGGCCGAACAGCCGGGTCAGCGTGATGGGCGGCCGGCAGGCGGCCCGGGTCCTGTCGCAGATCGGTGGACCGTTTGCCAACGATGCCGAACGGGACGCGTTCGAGGCACCGATCTTCGACCGCTACGAGGCCGAGGGCAGCCCCTGGTTTGCCTCCGCCCGATTGTGGGACGACGGTGTGATCGATCCGCTCGATACCCGGCGGGTGCTGTCCCTCGGGCTGGCGGCCAGCCTGCATGCCCCCATCCCCGAGACGCGCTTCGGCGTCTTCCGGATGTGACCGGGCCCGGGCGGGGAGCGGCGCGGCGGCCGGCCCGGGCGGGGAGCGGCGCGGCCGCGGGCCCGGCTCAGCCGGCCCGGGTCAGCCGGCCCGGATGACCCAGCGGCAGCCGAGCATCTCGACGTCGCGCACCACCCCGGTTTCGCCGGCGACAGGTCCCGCGAGACGCAGGTGGAACGTCGCCACGGGCCAGCCCGGCGACGCGCGCGGCACGAACCGGACCGTGTGCGGGCCGACCGGCGCGTCGCGTCCACCACGACCGGCGAGTGACGGCCGGAATGGCCCGATCCCGACATCGCGCAGGTAGCGCCCGGTTGCCCGGGCCACGTCCGGGGCCGGCACCTCGAGCGTTTCGAAGCGGACCGGGCCACCGATCGGATGGACCTCGGCCGCCCGCTCTGCCCGTTCCGCGGGACTCCATTCGGCCGCTTCGAGGTCATGCTCGATCAGAAAGGGCGGCTCGAGCGGGCCGAGCCCGTGGGCAGTCGCCAGGGTCCAGCGCACGATCCGACCGTCGGGCCGGATCCGTTCGCCCGGAATCGGCTCGCCAAGGGTCGAGCCCCGGGCACGCAGGGCAGCGACCTCGGTTCTGATGTCGGCGGTGGCGGCCGCCCAGGTGGCGAGGCCACCACCTGCGTCAGCGGCGTTGACCACGTCCAGCCAGCTCGCCTCGGCCAGTTTGCGGGCCTCGATCCCGATCAACTCGATGAACGCGTTGCCCAGCCAGATCAGCCGGTTGAAGGTGCCCAGCGCGGTGTGCCTGCCGGCCCCCGTCGCCCGCAGCCCGAGACGGCTCTCGACCTCGGCCGCCGCGGAATCCGGGTTGGCACAGGCGACGACGACGTGATCGATCGAGTCGGGCATGGCCCGAGCCTAGCAGGGCCGCCCCGGCAGCTCGCGGGCGGCCGAAACCGAATCAGCCGTTCCGGGCCGCCGTACGATGGTCGGGTGAACAAGCAGGTGGGACCCGGCGTTCGAATTGCGCGAACCGGACCGAACGATTCGGTTGCCCGGGTGACACTGGCCCGTCCCGAACGCCACAACGCGTTCGATGCATCCCTGATCGCCGAATTGCGGGCCGCCTTTGCGGCCCTCGACCTGGAGGAGCCGGATCGGCTCCGGGCGGTCGTCCTGGCCGGCGACGGGCCATCGTTCTGCGCCGGTGCCGATGTCGGCTGGATGCGCGCCGCCCTGACCCTTGATGTCGAGGCGAACGAGCAGGACGCGATGGCGATGGCCGACATGTACGAGGCGATCGATACGTGCCCGGTCCCAGTGATCGCCCGAGTGCACGGGGCGGCGTTTGGCGGCGGGTCCGGCCTGTGCGCAGTGAGCGACCTCGTGATCGCCGAATCCGGCACCCGCTTCGGGTTCACGGAGACGCGGATGGGCCTCCTGCCGGCCGTGATCGCACCGGCGGTGATCGCCAAGATCGGCGAGACCCATGCCCGGGCGCTCTTCCCGTCGGGCCGCCGGTTCGATGCGGCGCGCGCCCAGCGGATCGGCCTGGTCCACGAACTGGTGGAGGGCGATGCCGCGCTGGATGCCGCCGTCGATCGCGCGATC
>JBBRIM010000253.1:0-3600 GCA_038221095.1 Candidatus Limnocylindrales bacterium | reverse complement strand
GGAGTGCCACCCGCGCCCGGGCCTCCGCCGCTGATCTCGATGCCTGGCTCGGCTTCGCCCACGCTGCCTGCGACGCGGCCGACGGGGTTGCCCTGGAGCACTTCCGGCGTGACCTCGAGATCATGACCAAGCCGGACCGCTCGTTCGTGACCGTGGCGGACCAGGCGATCGAACGGCTCATCCGGGAGCGGATCCTGGCCGCCTACCCCGATCATGGCCTGGTCGGCGAGGAGTACGGCTCGGAGGCCGGTGCGGCCCGCTACCGCTGGTACATCGACCCGATCGATGGGACCCACAATTTCATCCGGGGCGTGCCCCTTTTCGGAACGCTGCTCGCGCTCGAGGTTGACGGTGAGCTCCAGCTTGGCGTGGTCTCGGCCCCGGCCCTCCGGGAGCGCTGGTACGCCCGGCGGGGCGGGGGAGCGTGGGCCGTCGGGGCTGCCGGCAGCGAGGCCGCCCGCCCGATCCATGTCTCCGGCGTCTCGGCCCTGGCCGATGCCCAGGTCCTGTACGGCTCCGTCCATGACATCGAGACCTCGCCCCGGGCGCCCGGTTTCCGGGGGCTCCTCGGCGAAATCTGGCGCGACCGCGGCTTCGGTGACTTCTGGGGTTATGCCCTCCTCGCGGAAGGCGCTGCCGAGGCGGTCATCGAGGTCGAGTTGTCGGCCTGGGACATGGCTGCGCCGCTCGTCCTGGTCGAGGAGGCCGGCGGACGAGTCACCGACTTCGGCGGTCGGCGGCTGATCGACTCAGGCAGCCTGCTGGCGACCAACGGGCTGCTCCACGACACGATCCTCGCCAGGCTCGCGAACCCGGGCTGAAGACGACCCGGGCGGCGTACCGTTTGACACGGCCGCTGGGACGATCGGATGCGGTTGAGGCTGGCGTTCCCCGGCTACCCTCGAGTCGTGCGCCGAAGACTACCATCGCTGCTGGTCGGCGCGGCGCTGGTCGTCGCGCTGATGACGGCCTGCGCTCCTTCGGCGATCGGGCCGAACTCGTCGGCGCCGTCCGACCTGGCGATTGCCTCGGGCCTTGCCCCGGGGACCTTCGCGTCCGTCCCGCCCGATGGCCCACCTGGACCGACGGCGCGTTCCAGCCAGGGACCGACCGCCGGACCGGGCGGGCCGTTGCTGCCGGCCCCGTCAGCGACGAGTCCCACGGCGAAGCCGGCACCTGCTGCCACGCCTCGGCCGACGCCCGCCCCGACGCCGCGTCCGATCGCGATTCCACCGATCGGCCACTGCTCAATGTTCCCCGCGTCGAACCCCTGGAACAAGCGGGTCACCGGTCTCCCGGTCGCCGCCAATTCGGCCGCGATGATCTCGGCGATCGGCCTGAATGCCGGCCTCCATCCAGATTTCGGCTCGTATGCCGGGTACGGCATCCCGTACAACATCGTGGGCACATCGACGCGGCGCTCGACGGTGACGTTCCAGTACAGCTCCGAGTCCGACCGCGTCGGCTATCCGATTCCGGCCAAGCCCAGGATCGAAGCCGGCTCGGATCGCCACCTGCTGATGGTCGATACGAATGCCTGCCGGCTGTACGAGCTGTACGACGCGGTCTACTCCGGCGGCCGCTGGCATGCCGGCTCTGGGGCGACCTGGAATCTCAATTCGAACGCCCTCCGGCCGGCCGGCTGGACGAGCGCCGACGCGGCCGGCCTGCCGATCCTGCCCGGCCTGGCCCGCTACGACCAGGACCGGCTCGGGGCGATCTTGCATGCCCTGCGCTTCACGGCCAACGCGACCTGCGCCGGCTACATCGCTCCGGCCCGCCACCAGGCCGGCAGCGGTCCCTGCAGCGCGGAGCCGCCGATGGGCCTGCGCGTTCGGCTCAAGGCATCGGTCAACATCGCGGGGTTTGGGACGCAGACGCGGGTGATCCTGCAGGCCCTCAAGGACTACGGCATGATCCTGGCCGACAACGGCTCGCCGTGGTACATCAGCGGCGCCTCCGACCCCCGCTGGAACGACGACGTGCTGCACACCCTCAACCAGATCAAAGGATCGGACTTCGAGGTCGTGGACACGGCCGGCCTGTAGCCCCCGGTCGAAGATCAGGCGCCGGCGGCGGCAGGCTCCGGATCAGGGGGCCTGCCGGGGAGGATCAAGGGCCGGCGACGGCGAGGATGTGAGCCACTCTTGATACCCCGCATGTTTCGGCGGCAGGCATCCCGGCCCGAGCGAAGTGGTTCAGCCAAACTCAGGAGCGCAGGTGAGCCGGCGCCACGCTCGACGAGGCGTCGTTGAGCAGCCGGATCGTCTCGGTACGCACTGGCGAACTGCCGGGAATGGGTCGCTGAAACATGCGGGGTCTACACGAACAACCGAGCCGAGCGCCGAGGCCACGGACGCAGCCGAGGCCACCGATCGCCGAGGCCACGGACGCAGCCGAGGCCACGGACGCGCCGGAGCCGATCGCCGAGGCGACTTCCGCGTCACGCCAGCCCTCGGCCGGCGTGACGGCTCGTCAGCCCTCGGCGGCGGTCAGGCTTTCGTCGAGGATCGACAGCGCAAGGTCGACTTCCGCGGCGGTCGTCACGAGGGGCGGGATGATCCGGGCCACGTTGGCCCAGGTGCCCGCCGAGAGGACGATCAACTTGCGCTTGAGGGCCTCGGCCAGGAGGCGCTTGGCGATGCCGGGATCGGGCACCCGGCCGTCGCCCTGGCCAGGTTTGACGAACTCAAGGGCGAGCATCAGGCCCAATCCGCGCACGTCGCCGATGGCCGGATGCCTGGTCGCGAGCGCCTGCAGCCCAGCCAGGAATTGCCGGCCGCGCACCGCAGCGTTCTCGACCAGGTGCTCGTCCTCGATCACGTCGAGCGTGGCGTTCGCGGCGGCGCAGCTCACGACGTTGCCGCCGTAGGTCCCACCGTGGGTGCCCGGCGGCCACTTCTCGAGCAGCTCGCGCTTGGCCAGGATGCCGCTGAGGGGCAGCCCCGAAGCGATCCCCTTGGCCATCACCAGGATGTCGGGCTCGACGTTCCAGTGCTCGACCGCGAAGAACCTGCCGGTCCGGCCGTAGCCGGTCTGGACCTCGTCGGCGATCAGCAGGATGCCGTGCTGGCGGGTGATCTCGCGCAGGCGCGGCAGGAAGCCGGGCGGCGGCACGATGTAGCCACCTTCACCCAGGACCGGCTCGATGAGGATCGCCGCCACGTGCTCCGGGTAGATCAGCTGGTGGAAGGTGAGATCGAGCTGCTCCTCCCAATCACAGGTGCAGGCGGAAGGATCATGGCCGCCGCCGGCCGCCCTGTAGCAATACGGGTAGGCCGTGTGGTAGACGGACCCTGGGAGGGGCTCGAAGTGTCCGCGGTAGACGTCCTTGGCCGTCGTCAGGGCCATCGTCTGGGCGGTTCGGCCGTGGTAGCCGCCCCGGAAGCCGATGATCACCGGCCGACCGGTTGCGATCCGGGCCAGCTTGACCGCGGCCTCGATCGCCTCGGCCCCGCTGTTCGACAGGAAGGCTCCCCAGCCCTCCCCGGGCAGGAGGTGGCGGAGGCGCTCGTGGAGTCGCAGGCCCTGCTCGTGGTAGACGATGTTCTGCTGGCCATGGAGCAATTTCGTGGCCTGGGCTGCGATCGCCGCGGCCAC
>JBBRIM010000252.1:0-3679 GCA_038221095.1 Candidatus Limnocylindrales bacterium | reverse complement strand
TCGCTGGACATTCGGAGGACTGACCCGATGGGCCTGACCTGCAGCTGCCGGTCCGAGATCGCCGGCCACAAGAACGCCTGACGACGATGCCATCAATCAGAAGCCTCGCCCGGCTTCGGCAACTGGCCAGCCTGCCCGAGACGCGACGCGTGATCGTCTCGACGGTACGCGCAGGCCACATTCAGAATGCGGCGCGACGGGCCGTCCACGACCGAGCCGGACTGCTTCGGGATGTGCGCGAGCAGGCGACGTCCCGCGATGTGCTTCGAGCGACCGTCAAACATCCTGCTACTCGCGAGTTGGCTGGTGCCGGACTCCTGTTCCTACCCGTTCGCTACATGCCCCTTGGCTGGGCGGCCACTTGGGCGGCCCGGCGTGTCCTGCGACCTGGTCGGACACGCCCGGTCAAGAACGTGACGCCGCCAGAACGGTGACCTCACGCTCGCGCTGATGGACCCAGGCCGCCCCAATCAGGAGGGCCTGGCTGCCGAATGCCAGCCAGATCATCGCTGCGAAGACCGCCACGAATGCCCCGTAGATCTGGAGCGACCCAATGAACTGGGGGGTAAGCGCGGTGAACATGGCGGTGAAAACCGCTACGAAGGCCCCGACCACGAGCGACGGCGCACCGATCATCCGCCAGGTTGGCGGATTGGTAGGGACGAAGCGGTAGATCAGCGCGGTGCCGACGCTGAACAGGGCGACGCCGGCCACGGCGGCCCCAAGGGCGGAGGACAGGATCACCGCCCCTGCGGCGACAGCGGGCAGTCCGTTGAGGCCAAGGCTGGTCGCCAGCTGGGTGACCACGATCAGCCCGACCACCACCGTCACCAGGACGGCGACCGAGGCGATCCCGAGCAGGCCCCGGCGCAACGGGTCACGTCGGCGGGTGCTCTGGAAGATGCGGGCCATCGCGTCATCGAGTGATTGGTAGAACCGGCTCGAGCCCCAGACCAGCGCCACGAGCCCAACCACGGAGTAGGTGATTGCGCCCTTGGCGAAGCCGCCCAGAGCGACCTCGAAGAACCCCGCCAGCGGCGGGAAGCTGGCTGACAAGCGAGCTGAGACTTCGGCCAGTCGATTGGCGTCGCCAAGCAACACCCCTGCGACCGCGATGATCAGGAGGATCGACGGCAGGATGGCAAAAAGCGAGGTAAAAGCCAGGCCCGAGGCCAGCAGGCCGCCACCAGCAGCGTCGTAGGCGTTGAGGATCGGGATCAGCCAGCGGACCGGCCCAAGCTGGAGGACCCGGTCAATGAAACGCGCCAGCGGTCCCTTGGGAGGCGCCGCTGGCGGTCTGGTGTCGGGGATCTTCGTCCGGACGGTTGCCCGGTCCGGCGCGGGGATCGCCGGCTCGTCGTTGGTCACGGCCCGGGCGATATGGCGACCGGGCCTTCCATCAGGCACTGCGCCTGTTGCTGCTCAGCGCGCGGTACACGAACAGGACCAAGATGGCGCCGAGCACGGCAATCACAATGCTCTCGACGTTGAGCCCGGACACGTCCCCCTTATGGAAGACCTGGGCGGCGATGAACCCGCCCACGATCGCTCCCACGATGCCCAGGATGATCGTGCCGATCACGCCCTCGCGGCCGCCGACGATCATATTGGCGATAAACCCGGCGATCGCCCCGAGGACGATCCAGATGATGATGCCCATTGGTGGCTTCCCTCTCCCTGGTGGCCGAAGCTCATGTCCGTCGCCCGGCCTCGTGTGGGCAGCGTGCGGGCTGGGCCATTGCGACCGAACTGGCAACGGGCCACCGCGACATTACAACTGCATGAACGAACCGGGACTAGTAGCCAGCGACGACCGTGCTAATCAGCGGTTGGCCGGCCGCCATGCGGGCCCCGGTCCACTTCCTTGGCGACGCGCTCCTAGCTCGCCTGATCGCGACTGCGCGCACGCTCCTGATGCCAATGTGGCGACCAGCATGCTCGAACACGGACGACGACGGTGGGTGAACGGGAGCCGCCGGTGGACCCGTGTGGGTCTATGGTGAGCAGGCCGACCATGTCGCCGGTGCGGCACGTTGATCCGGGTTGCGCCCTTAGGCAGGGATCTGCCCCGCACAGTGTGGTGGTGTCCCAGGTGCCAACCGGAAGGCGCGGGAGCGTGCGCAGCGCCGTGAAGCGCGTCGATCCGGCACTGCCCACGCATGCCTCCACCCATCGTCGGCTCACCAGCCGGATCGCGCCGCCGCACTCCGCCAGCCGACGGTGCGTGCCTGGCCGATGAGCTTGCCGCGGAGCACGTCGCTCCGTAGGATGAGCCAGGCAGTCAGGCCGACAAGGACGAGTCCAACAGCGAGCGGCTGGGCGGGCCGCCTGGAAGGACGACCGAGTCGGGCGGCAAGCTCCTCGCGACGAATCTGATTCGTGGACATGGTGGAGTCCCTCCTGCGCGACGTACGTCAATTAGACGGCGACGATACCTGCCTTCGTTGGTCACGCATGGTTCCGGCCACGTCGGAAGCATTGCAAGCGGCTGCCGAATCAAATGACTACCGCGTGGACGTCGGCTCGCCTGCCAGGGCCATAGCCGCCCGGTTACGATGAACGTCGAGCAAGAACGGAGGCACCCATTGACCGATGATTCCAAGACAAACCGCGAGATCCTGCGAGGGGCATCGGACGGCTTGCTGATTGCCATCCGGGAGGTGGACGCCAAAGAGCGCCAGAAACGGGGCGTCCGACCGGGCGATCCGGGCTTCGCGCCCGTGGCCCGTGAGGTCAGGCTGGCGGCGGAGGCCGTTCTGAAGCTCGCTCGCGAAGAGGAAGATCGGGCCGAAGTCACCTCCGGCAACCTCGCCGGCGCTGGGCTGCCCACGATCAACGCCTCGACGCCGCGCGCCGACCTTGCTGAACTCCTGGGCGCATGGCGGGCCATTGAGCGCGAGCTGGAGGCCGCCGAGCCTGGCTCAGCCGAGGCCGGCCGGCTGATGGACGACTTCGAAGCGGTCCGCGATCGCTACGCCCGGGCCCTCGACGCAATCAAGCGCAAGAGCTGACCCGACACTCGGCCCCGTCGTTGCTGGAGCGAGGGCAGGCCCTGGCCGGCCACTTGCCAGACGGGTCCAGGGCGCTCGCAGCGTTGTCAACACCGCATCGGCCCAACTTGAGGAATTGTCCGATCAAGGCGTCATCGCGGCTGTGGGATTGTCGGCCAGGCTGACAGTCGGCCTCCCACCCTCCGGCGCCGCCCGGGTGGTTCTGGCCCTCGCGCTGCTTCCGACGGCGATCACGATCCGCTCGGACATCGGCCGCGGTGTCGGGCCCGCTGGGCTCGTGAGAAGCCGGGGAACTCGGGCCCTGCTCGACTAGCCGTAGACGTAGCCAGCCCATCTGGCCGATGTCTGGGACAATTGCCCGGACGGCGCGATGGACGCCCTCGACGAAGGAATCTTGCTCGATGTTTCAGTCTCAGTCGCCCACGATTTACGTCCAGCAGCGCCATAGCGTCTTCCATGGCCCGCTCACCATCCTGCTCGTCCTGTGGGCCATTGCGTTGCCCGCCCTGCTCGTGTTGCTCACCGCGTTTGGGCCGATCGGCTGGCTCGTTGGTGCCGGCGTCGCCGTCCTGCTGGCTGTGCCGTGGGTCGTGGGTCTCGCTATCCTGTGGTTCCTGCGCCACATCGCCTGATCGATCCACGGCCTGCGGACCGTTGATATGCGAATT
>JBBRIM010000251.1:0-3712 GCA_038221095.1 Candidatus Limnocylindrales bacterium | reverse complement strand
CGTCGTCCGCCTCGCGGACCGTCCGGTACATCTCGTCCGCCGCCAGCCCGGCCGGTGACAGGTTGCCCAGGTGCTGGTAGAGCCAGTAGGACATCAGCGCGCCGGTGACGCGCTCCTCCCACCACGAGGACGCCTGAACCTCATCGCGCCACGATCGGGAGGTGTTCCAGTCATCGATCACGTCGTGGTCATCGAAGATCATCGAGCTGGGCAACGAGGACAGCAACCAGCGGATGTCCGGGTCGGTCCACGTCTCGAGGTACAGCCGCGTGTACTCCTCGAAGTTCGCCACCTGGAAGCCGGGCGGCACGCTGGTGTCGCGGCGCGCCCGCAGGTAGGCCTGGGTCTGGGCAGACGTGTCGTCTGCGTACACCTGGTCGCCGAGCATGAGGAGCAGCTCGGGCCACTCCTCGGGCGGGTGGCCAGCCAGGCGCCGGGCATAGGCGCCCAGCACGTCCTCGCCCGAGCCCGTGGGATCCTTGACCTTGATCGTCTGTGGCGAGCGGCAGGAGCCGAACAGGACCCGGACCGGCCGTTCCAGGTCGACCGTGCGAATCAAGCTGGGCGGGTACCGTGACGCCGGGAATGGCCACTCGCACCGGTCGTCGAGCCACACCTCGTAGGGCGTGAAGGACCCCGCATCCAGACCCTCGATCACGACGATCGCGTAGTGGTGACCCGCCACCCGGAAGGTCAGCTCCGACCCGTTGGCCGCGCCGGCCCGGATGCCTACCCGGCACGGCGCGGATGTCTCGACCCAGATCGTCGCGTCGTGCGCCCCGACGTGCCGGAGCAGGGGTCCGAGCACCAGGCGAGCGGCGTCGCTGCCCGACGGGCCGGAGGCTTCTGGGCTCCACCCGGCTTCGAGGCTCACCGTGAGCCCGCCGAAGGAACGCCGGGCGCGACCTCCAGGACCGCCTCCCCCGCGGCAGGATCTGAGCCTGCGTCAGCCGACGCGGGCTCAGGCGGTGCCTGGGCGACCGGGACATCGCGTGCCTGGAGCCGCGCCAGCAGGACCTCGGCCGCCGCGACGATGGGGACCGCGAAGAACGCGCCGGTGATCCCATCGACGGCGGCCCCGACGAGCAGGCTCGCGACCACCAGGAACGACGAAAGGCGCACCGAGTTGCGCATGATCATCGGCACCAGGACGTTTCCCTCGATGAACTGGATGATGAGGTAGGCCACCAGGACCACGCCGACAAGCTGGGGACTCACCGTGAACGCGATCAGGATCGCCGGGACCGCCCCCAGGAAGGGGCCCACCAGCGGGATCGCCTCCGCCAGCCCGGCGAACAGGCCCAGCAAGAGCGCGGATGGCAGCCCCAGCAGGGTGTAGATCACCGTGGTCGCCGCGGCGATCGCCGCCATGATCATGAGCTGGCCTCGGACCCACATGCCCAGCTGGGTCTCCACGGCGTCCCACGCCTCGCGGATGCCGGCCCGTCGCTCGGCCGGAGCGAAGGACAGGACGTAGCGTTGCAGCCGTGCGTGCTCCGTCAACCAGAAGAACACGAGGGTGAGCACCGTCACCACGCTCACGATGGCCTCGGCCGCGGTGAGGCCCACCGCCACCACCTGATCGGGCTGAGGCGTGGGCGGCACGGCCGAACCACCGCGCACGGCGTCGATCAGGGAGGTCATGGCCGACGATATCGCTGCGGGCCGGATGGTCGTCGCCCACTCCCGCAGGTTGGCGAGCTGGGCCGGCAGGGTGTCCGTGAGTTTCTGGACCTCGGGCATGGCGATCGGTACCACCAGGAAGGCCAGTGCCACGACCGACGCGAGGAACACGCCGTACGCCAGCAGGATGCCGCCCGCCCGACCGACCCGCAGGTGCGCGCGGAGACGAAGGAGCAGCGGCTCCAGCCCGGCTGCGAGCAGCAACGCCATGAACACCAGGCCGATGACGTTGACCGCCTTCATCGCCAGCCAGGCGATCCCGACGGCGGCCAGTGCGCCGGTGGCGACCGCGAGACCCCGCCGGAACCATGGCATCTGCCCTTCGGCAGGCGTGGTCACGCCCGGGACCCGCGACCCGATTGATCCGCAGCGGAGCCGGGCCGCGTGAACCAGGCGTACACGGCGATGTCGCCGATGCCCACCAGCAGGCCGGCCAGGACGTCGCTCGGAAAGTGGGCCTGGAGCGCCATCCGGGCGAAGCCTACCAGCGCGACCATGAGCACGGCGGCCAGCACCACCAGGGCACGGACACCGGACGGGGCTTTGCTGCGCCACACCTTGAGCGCGATGATCCCGTAGATCGTGGCCGCCTCCAGGGTGTGGCCGGACGGGAAGCTGTACACCACCCCGATGACCCGGGGATCCGTGCCTGTGGGGCGTGGCCGGTGGATGAGTTCTTTCACCCCCTCGCTCCCTGCCGTCGCGGCCGCGAGCACCAGCGCCACCAGGATCGCCTCGCGGAACCGGCGCTTGACCAGCAGCCACACGATGATCCCGACGCCGATCACGATCAGCGGATAGTTCGCGGAGTTGGACACGCCGTCCCAGAACGCGGTCAGCGAGGAGAAGCCCGATGCGAAGTCAAGGACCGGCTTGTCGAACGGGATGACGACCTTTGCGGCCACCAGCGCAAGGATGACCAGGAAGCCTGCGTAGGCGAGGATGGCCACCGGCGGCCACGCCCGGGATCCCGAGCCCGCCTCGTCGCGGCGATTGACGGTCGGAAGGGTGATGGCATCGTCCCGGTGGCTCACTCCTCGGGCACCAGGACGCGCAGGGCCTTGGGTTGCACGGAGATCCGGATCGGCGTCCGGCCGATGACGCTGCCGTCAACCTCGACCAGGCGGCGGGGTCGGCATTCGATGCTCACCTTGCGCGCCCGCGTGCGGAACACGCGACCCCCGGAACTCTCGCCCTTCTCCTTCTGGGTCATCGCCTCCCACCCTGCGAGCAGTCCCTCAAGCGGCCCCTGGGCCCGGACGACGATCACGTCCAGCCGACCGTCGTCGCCGATCACCTGCTCGCTGGGCTCGATCAGGGGGAGCATCTTGCCGAAGTTGGCCACGAAGACCTGGGCCGCCTCGGTGCGCGTCTTCTTGCCGTCGAGCGTGATGAAGTGCGGGACATTGCCCACGCTGCCGGTCCGATTGAGCACGTTGGCCAGATAGGCGAGCTTCCCCCACCGGAGCTTCTGCTCGGCCTCTGTCGCGTCCATGACCTTGGCGTCGAAGCCCACGCCGCAGGCCACGGTGAAGCAGCGCTTGCGACCCTCGATCTCCACCCTGCCGAGGTCGATCCGACGCGTCGCGCCGGCGAGGATCGTCTCGAGCGCCTGTGGGCGGTCCGTGGGGATGCCCAGGTTGCCGGCCAGCAGGTTGCCGGTGCCCGTGGGGATGATCCCCAGCCTGGTCTTGCTCCCAGCGAGCGCCGTCGCCATCTGGAGGACGGCCCCGTCGCCGCCCACCACCACCACGACCTCGACACCATCTCGTGAGGCCTTCGATGCGTAGCGCCTGAGATCGCGCTTGCGCGTCACCACCCGCGCCTGGGTCTTCCAGCCGGCGTCCCGCAATAGCCCGCGGATCTCGGCGACGATCTGGGGTGTCTGGCGGCCCTTGCGGATCCGGCCCAGAATCAACGCGCGGGTCATCGCGTCCCGCCGGCTCTTGCCATGCGCCTCATTGCTTCTCCTGTCGAATTCGTGCGCGGACTGCATGGAGCGGCTCACCCAGGCCCGGCTGCCCTTGCG
>JBBRIM010000250.1:0-3712 GCA_038221095.1 Candidatus Limnocylindrales bacterium | reverse complement strand
TGTATTTGATCGGAGGGACGGAGGACAGCGTCCTCGCAGACGCGCTGTCGAAGCTGCCGTAGCGGGGCCAGAGGGGACCGAAGCGAACCCGTTTGGACCCGCCCACTACTCGCATGCTCGCCGGGAAAAGCCGCTGCAGCGAGTCCCACACACGATGGGGCGGCGAGCGAGTGCTCAGACGGACTGCCCGACGCGAATCAGGATGTCGCGGACGTTCTGCGACCGACCACGCAGTGGACCACGTCGATCACGGTCGCCACGACGACGATGAGCCTCACTCGGAGGACCGCTCGGCTGCCGTGACCGCCATCGGCCTAACCCAGCCGACTCCGGAGGAAGGGCCGGTCGTCGTCGATCTGGAGCCAACTGGCCCGAACGCCCCCCGCACTGGACCCAGAAGCTGCGGCCCAGAGGTCGAGCTGCACGCAATTCGCACAGAAGGCTCGGCCATCATTCCTGTCTAATCTCTCGGCTGGTCCGGACACTGGGCTTCTCTCCGTCCGAAGCTCAGCCGATATTCGAAGCGCTTAGAGGCCTTTTGGGACCGACCATAGCAGTGACGGCGTGGACTCGTGGCGTGTCATGCGTCGTCATGCGTGACAGGTTTCGTCGCGGCAACTCGAACGGAGTATCCTCGCGGGTCATGGGCACCGAGTCGTCAGTGAGGAACTCTGAGCGTGACGTTTCAAAAGGCTTGACCTAGATGAGAATTACGGATTCACAGGCGAAGTTAGGCGTGTACGTAGGACTTGTTCTGGCTATCGGCGGACTTATCGTTCTGATCACGAGGCTGGAGCTGATAGGGGGATTCGTTAGCGTTCCGGGCTTTATCCTCCTGTACGTCTCGTGGCGACTGGGTCATCCATTTGCCGCACGAAAGTCCAGCGCCATGGCTGCGGGTGCCAGTCGAGAAGCGACCGGCGCCAATGGCTCACTAACCGTGTTCGACGACCGGGTGCGACTGACGAAAGGCGGCTGGCGAGCCACGTTGGGCGTGGGCTACGGCGCGGGCAGCAAAGACATCGCAATCTCCCAGATCACGGCAATCCAGTGGCGCGATGCCGGAGCGGTCCTCGTCGGCTACATCGCCTTTTCCTTTGTCGGTGGCGCTGACCGGTCGGGCGGCGGCGTTTCCGACGTCGTGAAGAGTGAGAACGCGGTCACATTCTTTCGATCGCAGCAGCCCGCGTTCGATGCGATCCGCGCGGACATTCAAACTCGCATCGGGGCAGGAGGAGCACGCACCGACGGCAGCTCGTCGTCGTCTCAGCAACTTCGAGAGCTCGCGCGCCTCCGCGACGATCAGGTCATTACCGCCGACGAGTTTGAGACCAAGAAGGCCGAGCTACTCCGACGAATGTGATGTGACCACACTCAAGTCGGGTGGAGACTCCGTCGCTTGGGGATGATGAGTCATCGCGCACGATAGCAGCAGCACCAACCGGTTCGGGCCGGAGTATCGAGCAGAGCTTCGGGAGTGGTCGCAGGCGGTCCGGGATCGGGCGGGACGGGGCGCGCGAGCAAGCCCCGGGCGAGCCTGACTGAGAATCAACTTGATCACTTGCTGCGCCATCGCGCCGATCGATCTCTCCCCCGGACGCCGAGGTCGAGGTGCTCGGCGCAATAAGGGATCGCACCGCGTCGAGCAGGCTCCGCCAACCGCGGACAGCCGACTTCTTGGCACGGGATGATGCCTTCAGTACGAGCCACCGCCAAGATCAGCATTCCGGCGATTCCCCCGAGAAGGCCATCGCCGTCAAGAACGATCCGCATCTCTCCAAGCTTCGTCGCCTTGTCGTTGAGCGCAGTCAAGCGTGGCACCACCGCGCCGATCTCGAGCCAGCGGTTGACGATCACCGTCAAGTTCGCTCGTGGCACACCTAGTCGCCAGTTGTCGACCCCGACCGACTTCCAATCCACCTCCTCGCCGGGCCTGCCTGCGTGGATTGCCGTAGCCAGATTGAGCACCGCGCGCGCCTCGTGGGCGACTGATCGCCAGACTCCAGCAGGCTCGACCGCGAAACCGTCGTCAATCCTCCGTGCGCATCGTTCGGATGAGGGCGGACCGTCCGACGCATGAGCTGGCGACCGGCCGTGCTGGCAGAGCCCAAGCGGTCCCCAGCGTCGAACAAAGGCCGCGATGGCGCGGGCGTCGGCCTCTCTGAGATTGACGAAGCGGTGCAGCAGGGACCGGTCGGGAAAGACCCGAAGGGCGTTAGCCGCGACCGTGGCCGGAGTCCGGATGTAGTCGGCGTCGGCATCGGCCCGTCCGGACACTTGCCAACCGAGTGACGGCACCCGCGGCCCCTCAGGATCGCGCAGCCACTCGCGGTCCTCGTCTGGGGAAGCCATGTCATTACGGTGCACAACGGAAACGTAACGCTTGTTCTTTGGCCGTGCCGGTCCGACAGGACGAATATGACCGTCTCAGCCCGAACATGGTGAATGCGATGCCCGAGCCCGAACTCCTGCGGATCGAAATTTGCGCAGCCATCCTCAACGTCAGCAGAACGACTTGCTATCTCATGGTTGCCCGCGGCGAGCTGCCGAGCATCAGGCTCAGCCAGCGGGGCCTTCGGGTCCCGCGCCGCGAATTAAACGAGTGGATTGAGCGACGGCTCGTGTCGGCGCGCCCCACGTCGATCGAAGGCACGGGCTCGTCCGGCTGAGGCCAAGAAGAAGGGCGGCCGTCGGGATGTAGCCCGCCGGCCGCCAAAGCCAACGGAGTCTGCAATGAACACGCCGTCAACCTCGTCGCATCCTACCTCGAAAACGCGCCGATCCGGTCGCATCGCGTGTTGGAGGCAGACGTGCAAACTGCGCTTCGCGCCCTATCTGACCGTCCGTCTTGAGGCCGGCAGGATCGTCGCAACCTGTCACGGGAAGGCATACCCGGTCTCTCAAGAGTTTCTGATCGAGCTCTGGTCATGGGCGTGAGGCTTGTCCTTGGCCCCTACGCGCCGGACGACGACTCGTCGACCCTGCCAAGCCCCTCCAGCGATCCACTGCCATACGGCCTCACCAGAGCTTCGACCATCGCGTCGCGGATGGTGCATTGGCTCTGGAAGGGTTGGATTCCACTCGGGAAACTGACCATCGTCGATGGCCGGCCCGGTCTGGGCAAGTCCTGCATCACGCTAGATCTGGCGGGCCGAGTGACGCGTGGGCTCGCGATGCCCGACGGTTACGAACCGGGCCTCGGTCCCCGCTCCGTCGTGGTCGTCACGGCCGAGGACGACTGGGCTGACACCGTGGGACCCCGTTTGACGGGAGCCATGGCCGATCGCGCGCTCGTGTTTAAGCTCGAGGACATCAGCATTCCCGATGGGCTGGGACGTCTCGAGGAGGCGGTCGACAGGACCGGCGCCGTTCTTGTGGTCATTGACCCGCTGGTCGCGTTCATCCCGTCGAGACTCAATCTCTTTCGCGATCAGGATTCGCGCATCGCGCTGAAGCCGTTGGCCGCTGTCGCCCAACGCACCGGCGCAGCAGTGATCGGTCTGCGCCACGTGAACAAATCGCAGGGTGTACCTGCGCAGGACCGCGGAAGCGGGTCAGTCGCGATCGGCGGTGCCGCCCGCTCCAATCTCATCGCGGGCCCTGATCCCGATCGGAGGGGCCAGTACGTTCTCGCTTCGATCAAGAACAACGTTGGTCCCACTCCCCTCTCGATCGGCTATTCGATCGCAACGACCTGCGTGGAGACGTCCGA
>JBBRIM010000249.1:0-3721 GCA_038221095.1 Candidatus Limnocylindrales bacterium | reverse complement strand
CGATGACCGCCGGCCACGATCTCCGCGCCCGACTTGGCACGGTCGACCATGCCTTCGACCTTATCGGCCTGGCCCTTGGCGATGAGCGAGCCCATCTCGATGTCGTCGCCCTCGGCGGGGTCGCCCCACTTGATCGTCGACACTGCGGCCGCGAGGTCGGCCACGAGCCGGTCGTGGATCTTGGGCCCGGTGATGACCCGGCAGGGCGCCGTGCAGTCCTGGCCCGAGTTCCAGTAGCCGAACAGCTTGATCGTCTCGGCCACCGCATCGAGGTCGGCGTCGTCGAAGACGATCACCGGGGCCTTGCCGCCGAGCTCGAGGTGGAGGCGCTTGACCCGGTCGGCGGCCGTCCGGGCGATGTGCTTGCCGGTATCGGTGTCGCCGGTGACCGAGATCATCCCGACGCCGGGGTGGGCGACGAGCGCATCGCCGATCGCGGCGCCGGTGCCGGTGATCACGTTGAGGACGCCCGGGGGCAGGATGCCGGCCGCGATCTCGGCCAGGATCACCGCGGTCAGCGGGGTCCGGGCGGACGGCTTGAGGACAACCGTATTGCCCGCCGCGAGGGCCGGACCGATCTTCCAGCCGGCCATCATCAGGGGGTAGTTCCAGGGGGCGATCGAAGCCACCACGCCGACCGGCTCGCGCCGGACCATCGAGGTGTGGCCGGCCATGTACTCGTTGGCCGCCTTGCCCTCCATCACCCGGGCCGCGCCGGCGAAGAAGCGCAGGTTGTCGACCATCACCGGGATCTCGTCGATCGCCGCGCCGACCGGCTTGCCGGCGTTCCGGCTCTCGAGCCGGCCGAGCTCGTCGGCCCGCGCCTCGACCGCATCGGCGAGCTTGAGCAGGGCCAGGCTGCGCTCAGCCGGGGTCGTGTGCTGCCACGTCTGGAAGGCCTTCTCGGCGGCCTTGACGGCTCGATCGACGTCCTCCGGCCCGGAGGCCTGGACGTGGCCGATCACCTCACCGTTGGCCGGGTTTTCGACGGCCAGGGTCTGGCCGGTCGCGCTGTCCACCCACTCGCCGCCGATGAACTGCTGGTGGGTCGTGGTCTTCTCGAGAATGTCGGTCACGTCGGGGATCCTCCGGCAGGCCTGCGGTTCGGGGCTGGTGGGGCTCGACCAGGTGCGTGCGCGGGGCGACGCAGACGGGTCAACGAGTCGTATGGGCATTGTGCGCCCGCATGGGAAGGACGTTCCGCCTCGCGAGTCCGTCGGTCAGGCCGACGGGCCGATCTCCATCACGGCTTGACCATGTAGCAGCGACCGTCGCTCCACAACCCCGTGGCCCGATACGGGCGGTCCTTCGTCCCGAGATCCGGGGAGGCGCCAACCTGGCCGAGCGTGAAGGGCCTGACCTCGGTCAGGACAAGGATGCCCTGCTCATCGAGGAGTTCGGCGCCCGGCGTGAAGCGGGCCGAGAACCCGGCCGGCCAGGTGATGTACTGACGGTGTCCGTCGGCAGCCTCGATCCATACCGGCCAGGCCGCGTCGGCCGGGTCACCCTGAAGATAGCCCTCCACGTCGGGGATGACTGCATTGGCAGTGCACAGGATCCCCAACTCCGAACCGGAGACCAGGTTCGGGTCGGTCGGGATCGCCAGAGCGCCGGACGGGAGCGGGTACACCCGGGGCGCCGCGCATCCGGCCGCCAGGGCCGACACGAGCCCGGCCACGAGAAGCATCGAGCGGCTCAGCTGGTCACCGGTTCGCCGGTCCGGGCCAGGCGCTCGATCAGGTCGGCGGCCCGGACCGTGCCGGGGTTCGCCCTGAGGCGAGCCGAGACCGCGGCCAGCCGGCCCAGCAGCGCCTGATCGGCCAGGAGACGGTCGATCGCACCGGTCAGGGCCACGTCGTCGACAGCGTAGGCCGGCAGACGTGCCCCGAAACCCGTCTCGGCGAGGCGCTGGGCGTTGTCGACCTGGTCCCAGAAGAGCGGCAGGACCACCATCGGCTTGCCGTGGTGGAACGACTCGGTGACCGTGTTGTTGCCGCCGTGGGTGATCACCAGGTCAACCTTGGGAATGATCACGGGTTGGGGCAGGAAGGCCTCGCCGGCCATGTTGTCGGGTAGCTGGAGCTGGTCGGCCAGCGGCCCCTTGCTCACGATCACCCGATGGCGAGTCCGGCCGAGGATGTCGACGAGCCGCTGCATCAGGGCCACATCGGCCGAGCCGAGGCTGCCCAATGAGAGGTAGAGCAGAGCCCCGTCGCGGCCACCAGCGCCCGCTGCCAGCGACTTGGGTAGCTCCCATGTCTCGGCCGTGTCGCGCACGCACGAGTCGAGACGATGCCAGGTTGGCCCGAGCGGGGCGCGCCGCGGGTAGTCGGCCTCCGCTGGGTAGAGCGTCATGTTCAGGAACCGCGACTCGTGGATGAACTCCGGTCCGAGCGGCCCATTGCCCAGGCCGGGAGCACCGGAATCGCGCATGAACGCGTCGAAGCCCGTCCACATCTCGCCGTGGGTCGCTCGGACCTCCTCGAGGAAGGCCGGCCAGGCACGACGGTCCGCGGAGGAGTAGCCGCTCGAGAACGGCGGGATCGCCGCGTCCTTGACCTCGGCCGGATTGCAGCTGACGATCCGGGCCCACGGCCGGCCGGCGGCCAGGACGGCCGCGAATCCGACGACGTTGTCCTGCACGATCGCATCCGGTTGAAGCTCGTCGAAGATCGCCCGCAGCCGCGGCTCGACATACCGGGCTCCGTCGCACAAGGCAGCCCAGGTCGGCGCGATGAACTCGCCGAGTTGCTCAATCGTGGGCTTGCGGAAGACCGGCGCCGTATCGCGGATGAAGTCGATCCAGAACTGGCCGGGGATCTCGGGCACCTCGGGCGCTGGACCGAGACGCATCAGGCGCTCCTCGAAGCCCTGGGCCTCGAGCCGGCCGGCGAACGACTCCTCGACGATGAACACGACCCGGTGGCCGCGCGCGCGCAGCACGTTGCCGATCCCGACGCAATTGTTCGTCGGCCCGAAGGCACCCTCGGGGAAGAAGACGATCGTGCGGCCCTCGCTCATCGCCGACTAGGATGCCACCGTTGGGGCGGCTCGAATGGTCAACGGAGGAGGTCTGGCGCGATGAGTTCGCCCGGTAGTCATTGGCTGGAGGTTGGTGATCGGGTCTTCACTCGCCGTTATCGCTTCCTGCACCAGCAGATCGGGGCGATCCTGACCGACGCCGGGCCTGTGATCATCGACACCCGGAGCACGGTCGGGCATGCCCGCGAGGTCATCCGCGAGCTTCGCCAGTTGACGACCCAGCCGGTCGCGGCGGTGATCGACACGCACCACCACTTCGACCATAGCTTCGGCAATCACGAGTTCCGGCCGGCTCCCATCTGGGGCCACGTCCGATGCATCGAGCGGATTCGCCAGAACCTCGACGACCCGGCAACCCACGCCCGGAACCTGGCCGAAATCGTCGAGGAGTACCCGACGATCAAGGGCCAGCTGGCCAGCGTTACCCTCGACCCGCCCGATCACCTGGTCGGCGATGAGGGCGCCCTCATCGACGTCGGCGGGCGCCGGATCGAGCTGCTGTGGCTGGGTCGCGGCCACACCGACAACGACATCGTGATCCGGGTGCCCGACGGCCGGGTGGTCTTCGCCGGCGACCTGCTCGAGGAAGGAGCGCCACCGTGGGTCGGCGATGGCTACCCGCTCGACTGGCCGGCAACGGCCGAACGGATCCTGGCCCTCCTGCCGGCCCCCGGGGTAA
>JBBRIM010000248.1:0-3771 GCA_038221095.1 Candidatus Limnocylindrales bacterium | reverse complement strand
GCCCTGCATCTACTCCGGGGTGAGCCGACCGACGAGCTACTGGCCCAACTGCACGCGCTCCCGGACGTCCCCGGCGACACCGTCAAGCCGACGGTGCTGGCATGGGTGAGCACGGGGGCGGCCTTCGCCGCCGGCAATCATGCGGTCGCTCGTGGGCACGCCCACGACTATGCGAGGCTGTTCAGCCCGGGGGGGGCGGGGGGGCACATCGTGGCCGCCCACTGTGCCCGGGCCCTCCGAGATGCTGGCGCCGCACGTGAGGATCTCGACCGGACTCAGCCATCGACCCGGCGCGGCCGCGCCATCGACGCGCAGCGAACCGGGATCCGGGCGGGGATCGCCGCCCTTGAAGGACGACCGGCGGAGGCGATGACCTCGTTCCGGGGGGCGCTCGAGGAACTGCGAGATCTGGGGCTGGAATGGTTCGAAGCGCTCTGCACGCTCGACCTGGCAGCCCTGATGGATCCCGATGACCCCGAGGTTCGCGCCGAGGTCGAACGGGCGCGACGCATCTTCGTCCGCCTGCGGGCGGCCCCGTTTGTCGCCAGGCTCGACGCCCTCATGGCCGTCGTCCCGGTACCTGCCCTCCAGGTTCCAACCGGCTAACGGACGCAGAGCGGATCGGCCGGACCTGCCCGTGACGCCCAAGCTGGCACGAGCCACCGACATGATCAGGGTCGGCACTTGGCGGAGACCGGTCCGCTAGGCTGAGCGCTGGAGGGACGAGCGCGTGGGCACGATCCAGGCGGGCGGCACAGAGCGGGCACCGATTGCAGCTGATTGACGGGCAGGCCGTCTTTTCGGCGACGGACCTGGTCGGATTCCTGGCCTGCGAGCACCTGACCGGGCTCGAGCTGGCGGGCGCCCAGAAGCTGGTCAAGCGGCCGGAACGGGCCGACCCGGAGCTGGACGTGATCCAGAAGCGGGGCTATCAGCATGAAGCGCGCTACCTGGCGGGCCTCGAAGCCCAGGGCCGCAAGGCAACCAGCATCAGGACGGACGACACGATCCAGGATCGCCGCGAGAGATACCGCCAGGCAGCCGCCGATACGGAACAGGCAATCCGGCGCGGCGACGACGTCATCTACCAGGCCACCTTCTTCGATGGCCGCTGGCTCGGGTTCGCGGACTTCCTGCTGCGTGTGGAGGTGCCCAGCGGCCTTGGCTCGTGGAGCTACGAGGTCGCCGACACGAAGCTCGCGCGGCACACCAAGGCCAGTGCCATCCTCCAGATCTGCTCGTACGTCGAGCAGCTCACGAGGATCCAGGGCAAGCAGCCCGAGCTGATGCACGTCGCGCTGGGCGGCAGCGAGCGGACCGTCGAGCAGCATCGCGTCAACGACTACATGGCCTACTACCGGATGTCCAAGCGCCTGTTCGAGGAGAACATCGCCCGGACGACGCCGGCCTACCCGCCGATCGGCACGTACCCGGAGCCGGTCGAGCATTGCGACGTCTGCCGCTGGGACGAGGTCTGCCGCAACCGCCGCCGGGCCGACGACGACCTCTCGCTCGTGGCCGGCATCGCCACCAGGCAGCGGGTGGCTCTGAAGGACCGGCAAATCCCGACCAGGCGCGGCCTCGCCGGCCTGCAATTGCCGATGGCTCCCCCGCTAGAGGACACCCGGCCCCAAACACTGAAGCGCGTCCAGCTCCAGGCCCAGATCCAGGTCCGGGGCGAGGACGAGCAGAAGATGCTCTACGAGCTGATCGACCCGAGCCGGCTGAAGGGCGGCAGTCTCGAGCCGGACCGCGGCCTGCTGTCGCTGCCCGAGCCGCGACCGGGCGACCTGTTCTTCGACATCGAGGGCGATCCGTATGCCTTCGACGACGGGGTCGAGTACCTCTTCGGCGTGCTCGAGCCCGGCCTGCCCGACGGCCCGGGGTCCAACGCCCAGCCAACGTTCCACGCCTTCTGGGCTCGGGACGACAGAGGCGAGGTCACCCGGGAAGCCGAGAAGGCCGCCTTTGACCGCCTGATGACCCTGTTCATGGACCGCCTGGCCAGGGACCCTCGGATCCACATCTACCACTACGCGCCGTACGAGCCGACGGCGCTCGGCCGGCTGATGGGCCGCCACGGGATCCGCGAGGAGGACGTCGACAAGCTGCTCCGGGGCAACGTCCTGATCGACCTGTATCGGGCGGTTCGCCAGGGCATCCGGGCCTCGGTCGAGAGCTACTCGATCAAGAAGCTCGAGCCGCTCTACGGCTTCGAGCGCGAGATCAACCTGCGCGACGCGGGCTCGTCGATCGCCGCCTTCGAGACCTGGCTCCAGCTCGGCGACGAGGGCACCGAGGGCGGCAACGGAAATGGCAAGGCCGGCCGCGACGAGGCCACCCTCCAGGAGATCGAGCGCTACAACCACGACGACGTCGTTTCGACCCTGATGTTGCGCGACTGGCTCGAGGCCCGCCGGCCAGAGCTTGAGGCCCAGATCGGGGAGTCAATCTCCCGCCCGGCGCCCAGGGACGGGCGGGCCGGCACAGAGCTGGAAGAGGCGCTCACCCACGTCGAGGAGATCACCCAACGCCTGACCGAAGGCGTGCCGGCCGACGAGGAGGACTGCTCCCGGGCCCAGCACGGCCGCTGGTTGCTGGCCCAGCTCCTGTCCTGGCACCGGCGCGAGGACAAGTCGTTCTGGTGGCGGTTCTTCTACCTGAGCGAGGACCTGACCGACGAGGAGCGGATCGCCGAGCGCGAGCCGATCGGGATGCTGACCTTCGACAGCGTGGTGGGGCAGGAAAAGCGGTCACTGATCTATCGCTTCACGTACCCGGAGCAGGAGCACGCGATTCGGGTGGGTACGGCGGTCATCGATCCTGCGACGGGCAAGTCGCCGGGGAGGGTCGTCGCGGTGGACGAAGCAGCCCGGACGATCGACCTGGGTCGCGAGATCAACCAACCCAGGCCGGATCCCACGTCGCTCGTCCCGTGCGACTACGTCAACCCGAAGCAGCTCAGCGCCAGCCTGCTCAAGATCGGCGAGTGGGTCGCCGAGTTCGGGATCGAGGGCGACGGACCATATCGAGCGGCACGCGACCTCCTCCAGCGCCGGCCGCCCAGAACCGGCCGGCCGCTCGGGACGCCCCTCGGCGGCGCCGGCGAAACCGCCTCAGAGACCGCCCTTCGGCTGACCGGGACACTCGATGCCTCGTACCTGGCGATCCAGGGGCCGCCCGGCTCGGGCAAGACCTACACCGGCGCGCTGATGATCCTCGCCCTCGTGCGGGCCGGCCGGAAGGTCGGCGTCACGGCCAACAGCCACAAGGTGATCGGCAATCTCCTCGACAAGGTGGTCGAGTTGGCCGCCGGGGACCATCAACCCATCCGAATCGGCCAGAAGGGCGATGGGGACGGCGTCGTCACCTGCGTCGCGGCCAAGGCATACTCGAATGACGGCCTGCGGGCCGCGCTCGCCGCCGGCGAGATCGACGTCGCGGCTGGCACCGGCTGGGTCTGGGCCCGGCCCGATTTCGAAGACTCGGTCGACGTCCTGTTCGTCGACGAGGCCGGCCAGTTCGCCCTGGCCAACACCGTTGCCGTGGCCCCGGCGGCGGCGAGCCTCGTCCTGCTCGGCGATCCGCAGCAGCTCGACCAGCCGCTCCAGGGCTCCCATCCGCCCGGCGCCGAGCGGTCGGCCCTCGCCCACCTCCTGAATGGCGAGACAACGATGCCGGCCCGCCTCGGCCTGTTCCTGGACCAGACCTGGCGGCTCCACCCGGACGTGTGCGCCTACACCTCGGAGGTCTTCTACCAGGGTCGGCTGA
>JBBRIM010000247.1:0-3853 GCA_038221095.1 Candidatus Limnocylindrales bacterium | reverse complement strand
GCCGGCTCGTGCGCAACCCGGTCATCTTCGTGGTCGAGCTGACGGCAGCACTCGTGACCCTCGTCTTCGCCTCGGATCTCGTCACCAGCTCTTCGTCGGCGATCGAGATCGGACGCTCCGTGGGCTTCGAATTCCAGATCGCCGCCTGGCTGTGGTTCACCGTCCTCTTCGCGACCTACGCCGAGGCACTGGCCGAAGCTCGTGGCCGGGCCCAGGCGGCCTCGCTCCGAAAGACCCGCTCCGAGACCCCGGCCAACCGGCGCCGCGCCGACGGCTCGCTCGAGTCGGTCGCTTCGACCGAGCTCCGCCTGGACGACATCGTCGTCGTCCGCGAGGGTGAAACGATCCCGGGCGACGGCGAGGTCGTGGCCGGCGTGGCCTACGTCAACGAGGCCGCGATCACCGGCGAATCGGCACCCGTCCTCAAGGAACCGGGCACCGACATCCGGAGCAGCGTGACCGGCGGCACCCAGGTGACCAGCGACGAGCTGACGATCCGGATCACGGCCAATCCGGGCGAGACCTTCCTCGACCGGATGATCGCCCTGGTCGAGGGTGCCAAGCGCCAGCGGACACCGAACGAGATCGCCCTGTCGATCCTGCTGTCCGGGCTGACCCTCGTCTTCGTCCTGGCCGTGATCACCCTTCGGCCATTCGGCCAGTACGCCGGCACCACCCTGGGGATCGTTGTCCTCGTGGCTCTCTTCGTCTGCCTGATCCCGACCACGATCGGCGGCCTGCTCTCGGCGATCGGGATCGCCGGGATGGACCGGGTCGCCCGGTTCAACGTCCTGGCGATGAGCGGCCGGGCCGTCGAGGCCGCCGGTGACGTCGACGTCCTCCTCCTCGACAAGACCGGCACGATCACCTTCGGCAACCGGCTCGCGTCACGAATCGTGGCGCTCCCCGGAGTGACCCAGACCGAAGCCCTCGAGGCCGCCCTGCTGGCCTCGCTCCAGGACGAGACACCGGAAGGCCGCTCGATCGTGACTCTGGGCGCGGCCGGCGTCTCCGAGGCTCGATTGGCGGAGCTCGGGACCCTGATCTCCGAGCCGATCCCGTTCAGCGCCGAAACCCGGTCGAGTGGAGCCAGGCTGCACGACGGCACGCTCATCCTCAAGGGCGCCGTGGATTCGATCAGGGCCGACCTCGAGATTGCGCCGCCGGCCGAGCTCAGCGCGATCTCCGACGAGATCGCCGGGGCCGGGGCTACCCCGCTGGCGATCCGTCACGGCGGCCGGCTGCTTGGCGTGGTCGAGCTCAAGGACACGGTCAAGCCGGGCCTCGCCGAGCGTTTCGCGGAGCTTCGCCGGATGGGCATCCGGACGATCATGATCACCGGCGACAATCCGCTCACCGCCAGGACGATTGCCGCCGAGGCCGGCGTGGACGACTTCGTTGCCCAGGCCAAGCCCGAGGACAAGATCGCGATCATCCGCCGCGAGCAGGCCGCCGGTCACCTCGTGGCGATGACCGGCGATGGCACGAACGACGCCCCGGCGCTGGCCCAGGCCGACGTCGGCGTGGCCATGAACAGCGGGACCTCGGCCTCGAAGGAAGCGGCGAACATGGTCGACCTCGACTCCGATCCGACCAAGCTGATCGAGGTCATCGCGATCGGCAAGCAGCTCCTGATCACCCGCGGCGCGATCACGACCTTCTCGGTCGCCAACGACGTGGCCAAGTACTTCGCGATCGTGCCGGCGATGTTCATCACCGCCTACCCGGAGCTCGGCTCGCTCAACATCATGGGCCTAGCCACGCCCCAGAGCGCGATCCTGTCAGCCGTCATCTTCAACGCCCTCGTGATCATCGCCCTGGTGCCGCTCTCCCTGCGCGGGGTCGCCTACCGGGCCGCACCGGCCGCCGAGTTGCTCCGGCGCAACCTGCTGATCTACGGCGTCGGGGGAATCCTCGCCCCGTTCATCGGGATCAAGCTGATCGACGTGATCGTGAGCGGGCTTCGGCTCGCCTAGGAGTTCCTGACATGCTCACCGCCCTTCGCCAATCCATCCGGCCGGCCCTGGTCGTAATGGCCGCACTTACCCTGATCACCGGCCTGGCCTACCCCGCCGCGGTGACCGCCGCGGCCCAGGCCGTCTTTCCCAGGCAGGCCAACGGCTCGCTCGTGGTGGTCGACGGCAGGACGGTCGGTTCGGCCCTGATCGGGCAGGCCTTCAGCGATCCGAGGTACCTGTGGGGCCGGCCCTCCGCGGCCGGCGTCGGCTACGATGGCGAAGCGTCGGGTGGCTCGAACCTCGCCTCGACGAGCCAGAAGCTGATCGACCGCGTCCGCGCATCCCTGGCCCAGTGGCAGACCGCCAACGGCAACGCCCCGGTTCCGGTCGATCTCGTGACCAGCTCGGCGTCCGGGCTCGACCCGGATATCAGCCCGGCCGCAGCCACCTACCAGGCCGGCCGGATTGCCGATGCCCGGCGAATCTCCGTCGCCACCGTGCAGGCGGCCGTCGACCGGCACACGACCGGGGCAATGCTCGGCTTCCTTGGCGAACCGCGCGTCAACGTCCTGCTGGTCAACCTTGACCTGGATGGGTTGCTGCAATGAACAACCGACGTGGAGATCCGCGGCCAACCGCGGATCAGATGCTGGCCCGGGTCGATGCGGCCGAACGCCGGCGGGACCACGACGACGGCCGGGGCCGGCTGCGCGTGTACATGGGCATGGCCCCGGGTGTGGGCAAGACGTTCTCGATGCTCCAGGAGGGGCACCGCCGGGCCGAGCGCGGGACCGACCTCGTGGTCGGCTTCGTGGAGAGTCACAACCGGCCGCGGACCGAGGAGCTGGTCGAGGGCCTCGAGGTCATCCACCGTCGCCGGATCGAATACCGCGGCGTCGTCGTCGAGGAGATGGATACCAACGCGGTGATCGAGCGGCATCCCCAGGTTGTCCTGGTCGACGAGCTGGCCCACACCAATGCCCCGGGTTCGCCGCGCGAGAAGCGCTGGCAGGACGTCGAGGCGATTCTCGACGCGGGGATCGACGTGATCTCGACCTGCAACGTGCAGCACCTCGAGTCGCATGCCGACGCCGTGGCCACGATCACCGGGGCTCCGGTCAACGAGCGACTGCCGGACTTCGTCCTGGCCGAGGCCGACGAGGTCGACCTGGTCGACATGAGCCCGGGCGCCCTGCGCCAGCGGATTCGCCACGGCAACGTCTATCCGCCGGATCGGTCCCGCGTTGCTCTCGACCGGTTCTTCACCGAGGCCAACCTGACGGCCCTCCGCGAGTTCTCGCTGCGCTTCGTCGCCGAGCGAGTCGATGAGCAACTCGAGGGGATCGCCGGCTCGCAGGGACGCGAGATCGCGCCCACCCACGATCGTGTCCTGGTGGTCCTGGACGAGCGGCCGGCAATCGCACGGGCCGTCCGCCGAGCAGCCGCAATCGCGTCGGCGCTGCGGGTGCCCCTGCTGGGGGTGATCGTGGAGACGCCGGCGGCGGCCCACCGGACGTTCGACCATGCCCGCGACCTGCAGGAGCGGGTCGACGACGCGGTCGACCTGGGCGTCGAGGTGACCACGATCACGGCCCCGGACCTCGTGTCCGGTCTCGTGGAGGTTGCCCGGAAACACGGCTCGACCCACGTCGTGCTGGTCCAGGAGGAGCGCGGGGCAATCGGCCGGATCCGGCGGGCGTCGACCGCCGAGGCACTGCTCGCCCGGCTGCCGAACCTCGAGATTCACCTCGTGGCGGCCAGCACCGGCCAGGGCAAGGCGGGCCGGTCCTAGCGGGTGCGGCTGGGTTCGAGGCGCCCAGCGCACCCCGAACGCTACTAAGGTCAGGCTCGAACTAGGTCAGATGCCCGATGGACACAGTTTGCCCGCGAGTCGA
>JBBRIM010000246.1:0-3950 GCA_038221095.1 Candidatus Limnocylindrales bacterium | reverse complement strand
TGGGACACCCGCTGCCGCCGCCGGGCGGCCCCCAAACGCGGCCCCGAGGCGTGGGCCACCGGCGCCGCCGAGCTGAGAATCAGGCCGAGACGCGCGACTCCGGGGCGGCGATCGGCTTGATCCCGGTCCCGCGTCGCATCGGCGAGACACCGTACGTGACGCTGCCCAGGATGATGATCGACAGGACGCTGATCGCTCGATCCACCAGCACGATCGTGAGCGCCTCGGTCTGGGAGACGCCGTAGACGAGGGTCAGGACGCCTACGATGCCGGCCTCGACGATGCCCAGGCCGGCCGGGGTGAACGGAACAGCCGTGAGGAGCGAGCCGGTGAGGGCCACGAAGAAGGCACCGCTGATCCCGAGATGAACGGCGGGGAAGCCCAACGCCTCGACCACGAAGTACAACCTGAACGCCTCGGTCGACCAGATCACTGCGGTCAGGAGCAACAGGATCGGGACCTGGCGCAGGCCGATCGCCGAGAAGACGCCCTCCTCGAAGCGGTCGTACAGCTCCAGGACCCGGGCGGGGATGGGCAGGCGGGTCAGCAGGCGCCGGCCGAAATTGCGCAGCGACAGGAGCAGGACCGCAAGGACGACCACGAGAACCACGCCGATGGCGAAGACGACCTGGACGTCGTTCGGCAGGCGGCCCCGGAAGCTGACGAAGCCGGCGGCCAGGCCCAGGACCACGATCGCGAACAGGTCCAGGATCCGTTCGATGAAGACGGTGCCGAATGTCCGGCTGAGCGAAACGGCCGCATTGAGCTTGAGCAGGTAGGCCCGGTAGAGGTCGCCCAGCTTGGCCGGCACGAGGCAGTTGACCAGCCACGAGATGAAGATGATCTGGGTCGAGTCGCGGGTCTTGAGCGGGTAGCCGGTTGCCCGGACGAGGACGGCCCAGCGCAGCCCGCGGATCGGGAAGCCGGTGTAGAAGATCACGAACGCCAGCAGCAGGAGCCAGCCGTTCGCGGCCAGGACCTTGCCGGGCAGCTCGGACAGGTTGAAGCCTGGGAGGCTGCGCGCGAAGAGGACGAGCAGCGCGAGCGGGAGGACCAGCGACAGGATCGTCCGGGGCTGGCGCAGCCGCCGGCCGAGCGACATCTGGTCGGCGGTGATCTCGGCCTCGGGGGTTCCGGCGCTGGGCACCGGCGCAGCGATTTCCATGGGCATCGACGGTACGGGGTTGGGCTCCCGGGTCGCCATCGGCCGAAGGTCCTCCCCCGGCCTGCCGCCGGGCAGCGGCACGTTGTGGCGCTGGGCCAGGTCGTCGCGCCCGGGCACGTCGGGCCCGGCCACGTCGGGCCCGGTCACGGCGCGATCAGCGGCCGGACCCGGACGTTGCCCCGGGCACGGTTGATGGCCTTGGCCATCGGCGTGATGCCGCGCACGAAGTACGAGGCCCGGCCGGTCCGCATCTCGAACCTGCCAAGCGCGGCGAGCAGGCCCGCGGCCGTCGACGGGTCGGCATCGACGGAGGTGTTGTAGGCAATCCCCACCTCCAGGGTCGAATGGGCGTCCGAGACGGCCACCCCGGGCAGGCCGTGTTCGAGCGCGAATTCGGCCGCCTGCTCGTTGCCGCTCCGGCCAACGACCCGGGCATTCCACGTCTCGACCCAGTCGATCGAGCCCACCAGGGAGGCCAGCCGGGCTTCGCGCAACAGGGAGTTGCGGTGCCGGTCAAACGGGTGCGGCACGCCCACGAGCGCGCCCCGCTCGCGTGCAGCGGCGATCGTCTCGGCGGCCGGCAGGCCGGGCAGGAGCGGCCGCTCGAGGAAGAGGCAGATCAGGTCGCCGTCGGCGGTCTTCACCTCTTCGCCGACGATCACGGTCAGGCCGGCCGGGGCATGGTCGCGGGCCTCGAGTGCACCGTCGATCCGGTCGTGGTCGGTGATCGCGAGATGGGTCAGGCCCCGGGCCGCAGCCGCCCGGACCTGGTCGCGCGGCCGGGCGAGCGAGTCAAAGCTGTACGACGTGTGGCAGTGGAGGTCGAAGAATGCGCGCTGGGACACGGCCGGACCCGCCATCGGGATCGGCCTCGTCAGACCTGCTGGACGAGGGACTTCTTGAAGAAGTCGAAGTGCTCAAGCGCGAGTCCGGTCCCCATCGCCACGCAGTTCAGCGGGTTCTCGGCCACGTGACAGGGGACGCCGGTGACCTGGGTCAGGAGCTTGTCGATGTTGCGCAGGAGGGCGCCGCCGCCGGACATCACCATGCCCTTGTCGATGATGTCGGAGCTGAGTTCGGGCGGCGTCTGCTCGAGCACGTTGCGAACTGCCGCCACGAGCTGCTGGAGCGGGGCCTCGATCGCTTCCATCACCTCGGAGCTGGTGATCGGGATCGTGCGCGGCAGGCCGGCGATCAGGTCGCGGCCGCGGACGTCCATGCTCAGCTCGCGCTCGAGCGGCAGGGCGGTCCCGATCGCGATCTTGACCTCCTCGGCGCTGCGCTCGCCGACCATCAGGTTGTACTTCTTGCGAATGTAGGTGGCGATCGCCTCGTCGAACTTGTTGCCACCCACCCGCAGGCTGGTCGACACGACGATCCCACCGAGGGCAATCACGGCGATCTCGCTCGTCCCGCCGCCGATGTCGATCACCATGTTCCCGGACGGTCCGGCAATCGGCACGTTGGCCCCGATCGCGGCCGCCAGAGGCTCTTCGATCAGGTAGGCGGCCCCGGCGCCGGCCTTGAGCGCGGCGTCCCGGACGGCTCGCTTCTCGACGCTGGTCACGCCGGCCGGCACGCTGATCATCACGTCGGGTCGACGGAAGCTGATCGAGCCCCGCTTCACCTTGGCGATGAAATGGCTGAGCATCGCCTCGGTGATGACGTAGTCGGCGATCACCCCGTCCTTCATCGGCCGGATCGCGGTGATGTTGCCGGGAGTCCGGCCGATCATCTCGCGGGCATCCTCGCCCACCGCCACGATCCGGTTCTGGTCGTCGACGGCCACCACCGATGGTTCCTGGATGACGATGCCCTTGCCCTGCACGTACACCAGGATGTTGGCGGTGCCCAGGTCGATGCCGATCTTCATGCGGTCGCGGACGATCCCTTGCTGGGCCGGCGCCCGGGCGCCGGCGATTCGGCGACGGTCGTGATCGACGCGCCGAGGTCTTGAAACTTCTGCCCGATGTTCTCATACCCCCGGTGAACGTGGTGAGCACCGTGAATCAGGGAAGTCCCCTCGGCTGCCAGGGCGGCCAGGATCATCGACGCACCGGCCCGCAGGTCGCCGATCTCGGTCTCCGCAGCGTGCAGCGGGGAGACCCCGGTGATCGTGGCGTGGGTCGCGTCCTGGATCCGGATCCGGGCGCCCATCCGGGACAGGCCGGCCAGGAACTCGAGGCGATCCTCGAAGATCGTCTCGTGGACGTGACTCCGGCCGGTGGCCTGGGTGAGCAGTACGCAACTCGGCGGCTGGAGGTCGGTGGCCAGGCCGGGATAGGGCGCCGTGGTCACGTCCACCGCCCGGTAGTGCTCGCGATCGGCGCCCGAAACCTCGATCGTGTCGGTCCCGCAGCTCAGGCTCACCCCGATCCGGCCAAGGAGTTCGATGAACGCACCCAGGTGATCGCACGGGGCGCCCTTGAGGGTCACCTGCCCGCCGGTCACGGCGGCCGCCACGACGAACGTGCCCGCCTCGATCCGGTCGGGGATCACCCGGTGCTCGCCGCCGCGCAGGCGCTTTCGGCCGATGATCTCGATCGTGTCCGGGCTGCTCCGCCGGATGTCCGCGCCCATCGTCTGGAGAAACGCGATCAGGTCGTCCACCTCGGGTTCGGCGGCGGCTGGGTGGATGGTGGTCCGGCCATCGGCCAGGACCGCGGCCAGCATCGCATTCTCGGTGCCCATCACCGACACGAACGGAAAAACGAGGTCGGTTCCGCGCAGGCGGCCGGGTGTGCGGGCGGAGTAGTAGCCATTGCGGTCCTCGATCTCGGCCCCC
>JBBRIM010000245.1:0-3956 GCA_038221095.1 Candidatus Limnocylindrales bacterium | reverse complement strand
GAGATCCGCCGGTTGTCCTCGATGAGCGAGGACGAGCTGTATGTCGCCGCCAAGGAGCTGCAGGCCCCGTACCAGCTGGTCAAGGAGATCGCCGAGACCGGCAAGCTGCCCGTGGTGATGTTCGTCGCCGGCGGTATCGCGACCCCGTCGGACGCCGCCATGATGATGCAGCTCGGTGCCGAGGGCGTGTTCGTCGGCTCGGGCATCTTCAAGTCGGGCAACCCCGAGCAGCGCGCCGAGGCGATCGTCAAGGCGACGACGTTCTTCGACGACCCCGACGTGATCGCCAAGGTCTCCCGCGGCCTGGGCGAAGCCATGGTAGGCATCAGCGCCGCCGAGCTAGGTGACGGCGAGCACCTCTCGAATCGCGGCTGGTAACCTCCCCCGTCTTGCTGCCGCTAAACCACTGTTTCGGGGCCTGAGTGTTGCCAATTCGGTCGTTTGAGGGCAGCAAGCGGGAGTCGGAGAGGGCGACATACCCTGGAGGCGTGAGTAGCTCTGCGGTTCGTATTGGGGTTCTCGCCGTTCAGGGGGACGTGCGGGAGCATGTTCGAGCCATGTCTCTGGCGGGTGAGTCGGTCGTGGGGGTTCGACGACCCAGTGAGCTGGACGACGTGGACGCGTTGGTGATCCCGGGTGGTGAGTCCACAACGATGGACAAGCTGGTTCGCGCGTTCGGATTGCAGGAACCGCTGCGCAAGAGGATCTCTGGCGGTATGCCGGTGTACGGGTCTTGCGCGGGAATGATCATGCTGGCCGACCGGATCGCCGACGCACGACCCGACCAGGAGACGCTGGGCGGTCTGGACATCACGGTGCGGCGCAACGCATTCGGGCGTCAGGTGGACTCCTTCGAGGAGGACCTGCAGATCCCGGCGATCGCCGAGGTGACCACCGCCCCACCCGGGCACCCTTCCACCTTCAAGGCAGTCTTCATTCGGGCCCCCTGGGTCGAGGAGCTCGGCGATGGCGTGCAGGTGCTGGCCACGGTGGAGACCGGGCCGGCTGCGGGCAGGGTCGTCGCGATCCGGGCGGGTAACCTGCTGGCGACCTCGTTCCACCCTGAGGTCACCGGCGACCACCGCATCCACGAGTACTTCACGCAGATGGTCCGGGCGGCCGTGCACTGACCGACACGGTGCCGACCAGCACTGCGCGGAAGGCCACGCACCGATCAGTAGGATCAACCACGAGTTCGATGACGTCAGGCGGGTGAGGGAGAAGCGATGAGCGGGCATTCCAAATGGGCGACGACCAAGCACAAGAAGGGGGTCATCGACGCCAAACGCGGCAAGCTGTTCGCCAAGATGATCAAGAACATCGAGGTGGCTGCGCGCACCGGAGGCGGTGACCTTGCGGGCAACCCGACCCTTTTCGACGCCATCCAGCGGGCCAAGAAGCTCAGCGTCCCGAACGACAACATCAACAACGCCGTCAAGCGGGGGAGCGGGGCGACTGCCGGCGGTGCGGACTGGCAGACGATCACTTACGAGGGCTACGCCCCCAACGGGGTGGCCATTCTCATCGAGTGCCTCACTGACAACCGCAACCGTGCGGCAACCGAGGTGCGCACTGCCCTCAACCGCAATGGTGGTCAGCTCGGCGACCCCGGCAGCGTCTCCTACGTCTTCACTCGCAAGGGTGTGGTGATCGTCCCCAAGGGCGACCTGACCGAGGACGACCTGCTCGAGGTTGTCCTGGACGCCGGTGCCGAGGAGATCAACGACATCGGTGAGGCCTTCGAGATCGTGAGCGAGCCGACCGACTTCGTGGCCGTGCGTACCGCTCTGCAGTCGGCAGGCATCGACTACGACTCAGCCGAGGCCTCCTTCATCCCCTCGCTGGAGATCGACCTCGACCTCGATGGTGCCCGCAAGATGTTCCGGGTCATCGAGGCGCTCGAGGACAGCGACGACGTTCAGAACGTGTGGGCCAACGGCAACGTGAGTGACGAGATCCTGGCTGAGCTCGAAGACGACGAATAGGCGCCGGTCCTACCGCCACCCTTGCCTGGCTACGGCCTGTCCTGCGTCCGTCTGTCCCGCTCGGCCGCCTGCCCGGTTCCTGTGGGATATCTCTGTCCGGCATCCGGACTCACGCTGCGGCGCGTCGCCTCTGCGATGAGGCCTAGACGTTGTAAGTTCTTCCGAACAGGTGTTCGGAGGAAGTGAGGAGCTCTCAGCGTGCGTGTCATGGGTGTCGACCCCGGTCTGACCAGGTGCGGTCTCGGCATCGTCGAGGGTGATCTCGGAAAGCCTCTGCGGATGATCGCCGTGGGCGTGGTCCGCACGCCAACCTCAGACGACCCGCAGATGAGGCTGCTGACGCTGCAGATCGAGATCGACGCGTGGTTGGCGAGGTACGAGCCCGATGCAGTGGCGGTGGAGCGGGTGTTCGCCAAGGCCAACATCAAGGGGATCATGGGCACTGCGCAGGCATCGGCTGTGCCTATGCTCGCTGCTGCCCGCCTCGGGCTTCCGTTGGCGATGCACACGCCCACCGAGGTCAAGGCTGCAGTGACCGGCAACGGTCGCGCGGACAAGGCACAGGTCACCGCGATGGTCACTCGCATCCTGCGGCTGGACACTCCGCCGAGGCCCGCAGACGCCGCTGACGCACTCGCTCTCGCCATCTGTCAGGTATGGCGCGGCACGGCTCAGAACCGCCTGCAGCAGGCCATGGCTGCGCAGGTGGCTGCCCGCCAGCGTTCTGCGTCAGCCACAGGTTCGGGGTCAGCCACAGGTTCAGGGTCAGCCACAGGTTCGGGGTCAGCCAGAGGTTCAGCGTCAGTCCGGCAGGCCAGCCGGTGATCGCCTCGGTTCGGGGCGTGGTGCTGTCGGCAGGTCTGGACTCGGCGGTGATCGAGGTCGGGGGAGTCGGCCTGCTCCTGCACACCACCGCAGGGACGGCAGCGTCCCTGCGTCCTGGCTATGAGGCGACGTTGGCGACCACATTGGTCGTCCGTGAGGAGTCGTTGACCCTCTACGGTTTCGCTGACGACGATGAGCGAGCCGTCTTCGCCCTGGTCCAGACGGTCTCCGGCGTCGGCCCCCGACTTGCGCTGGCAATGCTGGCCATTCACGCCCCCGACGGGCTGCGTCGCGCCATTGGCAAGGGGGATCTTGCCGCACTGACCAAGGTTCCGGGGATCGGCAAGAAGGGAGCAGAGCGCATCGTCCTAGAGCTACGCGACACCATCGGTGTGCCGTCCGGGGGCGCTTCCTCTGCGACCCAACGATCCGCGGCGATGGAGTGGACCGCCCAGGTGCGCGATGCCCTGGTCGGGCTGGGGTGGTCTCCGAGACAGGCCGACGACGCGGTGGAGGCCGTCAGCGCCGAAAACAACGGCAGCTCCGACCGGCCCGACGCGTCCGCCTTGCTGCGTGCTGCGCTGCGGGAGCTCGGCCGATGACCGACGACTTCGTCGGCGCCCCGGGCGAGGTCTCAGCCAGCGACGACCCCGTCGCCTCCATGGCCGAGGTCACCGCGCGCATCGTCGATGCCGGCGGCGATGACGACGAGCGCAGGGTCGAGGCGGCGCTTCGCCCTCGGCGGCTCAGCGAGTTTCCCGGCCAGACCCGCGTCTGCAACCAGCTTGCGCTCGTTCTCGAGGCGGCCAAGCGTCGCGGCACCCCACCTGACCACGTGTTGTTGTCAGGACCTCCCGGTCTGGGCAAGACCACCCTGGCGTTGATCGTCGCCGCGGAGCTCGAGCAGCCCATTCGGATCACCAGTGGCCCGGCCATCCAGCATGCCGGCGACCTGGCCTCGATCCTGTCCTCGCTTGCCGAGGGTGAGGTGCTCTTCCTGGACGAGATCCACCGGATGGCCCGTGCCGCCGAGGAGATGCTGTACCTGGCCATGGAGGACTTCCGGGTCGACGTGATCGTCGGCAAGGGGCCGGGCGCGATGGCCATCCCGCTCGAGCTGCCACCGTTCACCGTCGTCGGCGCGAC
>JBBRIM010000244.1:0-3965 GCA_038221095.1 Candidatus Limnocylindrales bacterium | reverse complement strand
GACTCAGCGGTCGCAACGCTCAAATCGCGCTGTCGCAGGCCACGGGCTAACTGTTGCCGTGGCCACGTGCCCAGATTCGGCAGGTTTGTCACGCTGGCTGCAACATTGGGCTCGTGGCAGGCTCGAACCGGGTACCGATCGCGGTGCGCCGCGGCACCGTGAACTTGGCAGGCGGGACCAATGGCCTCTTCCGGAGCGAGCATTAGCGTGCGCTACAATTCGGGCGCCTCGGTGCGTCATAACCCGCGCACCATCCGAGCGACCTGCCTCGCCGGACCTGATTGAGCGGAGTCGCCACGTAGATGTTTGACGCTCTCAGCGAGCGCCTGCGCAAGACCCTCGGTTCACTGACCGGCCGCGGCCGGGTGAGCGAGGCCGACGTCGACGCCGCGATGCGCGAGGTCCGGCTGGCCCTGCTCGAGGCCGACGTCAACTTCAAGGTGGTCCGCGATTTCGTCGCCCGGGTGCGCGAACGAGCGATTGGCTCGGCCATCCTCGAGAGCCTGACCGCCGGCCAGCAGGTCGTCGGGATCGTCAACGAAGAGCTGACCAGCCTCCTCTCAGGAGGCGACCGGGTCTTCCACCTGCAGGGCAATCCGGCCGTAGTCATGCTCGTCGGCCTGCAGGGTTCGGGCAAGACGACCTCGGCGGCCAAGCTTGCCCGGCATTGCATCAAGCTCGGCCGGCGGCCCCTGCTCGTTGCCGCCGACCCGTACCGGCCGGCGGCCGCGGACCAGCTGGCAACCCTGGGCGCGGCCCTGGACGTGCCGGTCCATCGGGCCCCGGCTGGCACCTCGGTACTGGCGATCGCCCAGGGCGGGCTCGAGGCAGCCCGGCGCACCGCTCGTGACGTGGTCATCGTGGATACTGCCGGACGGCTGACGATCGACGAGGCCCTGATGGCGGAGATCGCCGCGTTGAGCACCGCTGTGCAGCCGGTCGAGACCCTACTGGTTGTCGACGCGATGACCGGCCAGGACGCTGTGGCGGTTGCCCAGGCCTTCGCGGCGGCACTCCCGATCAGCGGCCTGGTCCTGACCAAGATCGACGGCGATGCCCGGGGTGGGGCCGCCCTTTCGATCAGCGCGGTGACGGGCCTGCCGGTGAAGTTCCTGGGCACCGGCGAGAAGACCGACGCCCTCGAGGTCTTCCACCCCGACCGGCTGGCCGGCCGGATCCTGGGGATGGGCGACGTCCTCACTCTGGTCGAGCGCGCCCAGGAGACATTCGATGCCGCCTCCGCCTCCAAGCTCGAGGAGAAGCTGCGCAAGTCGCAGTTCACCCTCGACGACTTCCTGGACCAGCTCCAGCAGGTCCAGAAGATGGGCGGCCTGAGCCAGATCGTGGGCATGCTGCCGGGCATGGGCGGCATGGCCAAACAGGCCGAGGACGCTGTGAACCGGGGCGAGATCCGGCGGACCGAGGCAATCATCCGGGCGATGACCCCGCGCGAGCGGCGCGACACGAATGTCCTGAACGCGTCGCGCCGGCGCCGGATCGCAACCGGTTCGGGAACCTCACTCACCAACGTCAACCGTCTCGTCAAGCAGTTCGCCGAGATGCAGAAAATGATGAAGCAGTTCTCCGGCGGAGCCGGACGACGGGCTGCCGCGGCAGGTCTCCTTGGCCGCCGCTAAGAAAGGGGGTTCGCGATGACTGATCCATTTGGGCCTGGGAGCGCAACGGAACCGGGTGCTGTCCCGGGGGCGGCCAGCCAACTCGAGACGACGACTGAAGCGGTGCCAACCGCTGCCGTCGAAGTCCTGGCCGGTGATGATTCGCCCAATGCGCCGATCGCCGCCGGACACAGGAGCCGGCTGCGCTGGGGAATCGCTGCGGTCGTAACCGCCGTCGTGATTGCCGGTGGGGCGCTCGGCTTCGCCGTGCTGGCCTCGGGCCGATCCGCCTCCGCGGTCCTGCCGTGGGCGCCGGCCGACGCCGTCGTGTACATGGAGATTCGGGCCGATCTGCCCGGCGACCAGCGTTCGAACCTGCTCGCGTTCCTGTCGAAGTTCCCGGGCTTCGCCGACCAGACCAGCTTCGACACGAAGGCGGATGACGGCTTGAATCGCCTGGTCAAGCGAATGAGCAACGACAAGCACGATTTCTCGACCGAGATCAAGCCCTGGTTCGGCGGTCAGATCGGCCTGGCCGTTTCGGCCACCGATCCCAAGTCACCCGGCGTGCTCGCGATCGTCTCGGTCAGGGACGTGACGGCGGCCGGGACCTGGCTCAAGGCGCTCGAGCCGGCCAACTCCAAGCATGAGACCTACCACGGTGTCGACATCGTCGAGCCCACCGAGGCAGGTGCCCCGGCCCAGGCGTCCGCCTATGCCCTCGACGGCTCGGTGATCCTGGCCGGAACGCTCGACTCGGTGAAGGCTGCGATCACCCGCGGCCCCAGTGGTGACCTCGCCGGCAGCGCCGGGTTCAAGACCGCCCAGGGTGCCCTCGGCGGCGACGAGCTGGGTAGTGTCTTCGTTGACGTCAAGAGCTACTACAAGCTCATGACCAACATGGGCAGCTTCATGTCGGGTATCGGCAACGGCACCGGCGCGAGTCCGCTGCCCATGCCGACGATGAACGCAGCCCTGCTTCCCGGCTGGGTTGCACTGCGCCTGCGGGCCGAGTCGGATCACTTCGTCCTCGACTCGGTCCTGCCCACGGTGACCGTACCCGGTCAGCCGGCCCAGCAGAACCACCAGGCGATCATCCCGGCCAGCCTGCCCGCCGACACGGTGGTCGAGTACGAGATCCATGACGTCGGCAGCCTGATCAAGACCACCTTGACCCAGCTCGAGGCGCAGCCGGGTGGCCCAACCGCGGAACAGGTCGACAGCGTCGCCACGTACCTCGGCGGCGTGGACAAGGCCGCCGGCTGGATCGGCGATGCCGATGTCGTCGTGCTTCACGATCAGGCAGGCTTCAGCGGGGGCCTCGTTGCCCAGACCAAGGATGCGACCGCATCGAGCAATCTCCTGGTCGAACTGAAGAACCTGGCCAGCCTCAGCGCCGGCCAGACCGGCGTGACCGTTCGGACTGATACCTATGCCGGCCAGACCATCACCATCATCGCCGCGGACCTGGGTTCGGGGACCGTGCCCACCGGCCTGAACCTGGGCGGAACCCCCGGCCAGATTGAGGTCGCATTCACCCAGACCAGGGACCTGGTGATCGTTGGCGTTGGGGAACCGTTCGTGAAGGCGGTTCTCGATACCAAGCCGGGCAGTTCGCTCGCCGATCGACCCGCCTACCAGCGCTCGATCAACATGGCCGGATCGAACAACGTTGGGCAGGCCTTCGTGGACCTGACGGCGCTTCGGACCGCGCTCGAAACCATCGCCGCAGGCCAATCGGGCATAGCAGCCTATGATTCGGACATCAAGCCGTTCCTCGTGCCGATCGAAAGCATCGCGCTGTCGGGATCGGTCGGGAGCGACGTGTCGACAGGACGGATCGTGCTCGTTCTGAAATAGTTCGTTCGAAACCAGTCAACGACGGGCGTCGTCCCCGCGGCGCCCGTCGCACCATCCAGAGGAGGATCCAGGCCGATGGCCGTTCGCATCAGGCTCACCCGAGTGGGCGCCACCAAGCAGCCGACGTACCGGCTGGTCGTTGCCGACGCGCGCAGCGCCCGCGACAGCCGATCGATCGAGACGATCGGCCACTACAACCCGCGAACCGATCCGATCGAGTTGAAGATCGACGCAGAGCGAGCCAAGAAGTGGCTCTCCCAGGGCGCTCAGCCCTCGGAGACCGTCGCCCGCCTGTTCCGATCAGCCGGCATCCTGCCGGCCGGGAAGTAGACCGATGGCAGCCAGGGAGCTCGTTGAGTACGTGGCCAAGTCGCTGGTCGACCAGCCTGACGAGGTCAAGGTCGAGGAGATCCGTGATCGCGACGGAGTCGTGCTCGAACTGCACGTCGCCGAAGACGACATGGGCAAGGTGATCGGTCGCAACGGTAG
>JBBRIM010000243.1:0-3982 GCA_038221095.1 Candidatus Limnocylindrales bacterium | reverse complement strand
TTCATCTCGGCCAGCCGGCCACCACCCTGTCCGGGGGCGAGGCGCAGCGGGTCAAGCTGGCCACCGAGCTCTCCCGCCGGGCGACCGGGCGGACCCTCTACGTGCTCGACGAGCCAACTACCGGGCTGCACTTCGCGGATGTCGAGAAGCTTCTCCAGGTGCTCCACCGGCTGGTCGACACGGGCAACACGGTCCTCGTGATCGAGCACAACCTCGACGTGATCAAGACCGCCGACTGGCTCATCGAACTGGGGCCGGCCGGTGGCTTCCGAGGCGGCCGGCTCGTCGCCGAGGGCACCCCCGAGCGGGTCGCCGCGGTGGCGGGCTCGGCCACCGGGGAGTACCTCGGCCGGGTCCTGCGCGGTGAGCCGCTCATCCCCCTGAGCGGGGTCACCTTCGCCGATGATGCCGGCCGGACAGTCGGTGGTGGGCGCGGGATCGCGAACGGGAACGGCGCCCGGGAGGCGATCGCCCTGCCGATCGAGGCGCCCCGCAAGCGGGCGGTCAGCAGCCGGTCGTGAGCGAGCGGTTAACAGGCCCGGCACGTCATGAGCTGCCCCTGATCGACGAGCGGGGGCTCGTGGCGGGGCGGGCCGCCGACCTGACCCTTGCCGCCGCGGAGGCGCGTGGGCAGGCTCGCTGGGTCACCTTCTTCACGCCCCTGCCGGAACGGTTTCTCGACGGCGATCTGCGCGATCTCCGTTCGGCGGCGATGCGCGCCCGGGCTGCCTTCGGGCCGAAGGACTCGATCCGCGACGTCCTGCCGCCCGATGTCACCGAACCCCTTCTCGACGCGATCGACCGGCTGATTCGCGAGCTCAATCGCTACGACCGGACGCCGCGCTAGCCCGATCCTGTTCAACTGCCGTCGGGATAGCCGCCACGGTGCAAGACCAATGGAAAGTGGGGCAGGGTGTCGGGCCGTCGGACCGAAGCGCGCCAGCCATCCGGGTACGGCTCGAGGCCGCTGAGGAGGGGCGATCGCTCTCCGGCGGGCGCCCGGACGAGCCGCTCAAGGGGCGCGCGCAGAGCAGAGATCGGATCCGCTCCAAACCGCGAGCGCCAGCGATCCTCGATCAATTCGATGCGACGGAGGTAGGCCTCGCGCGCCGTCCGGCCCCTGGCGGTGAGCCGGGCAATCCTGGCCCGACCGTCTTCGGGATCGGTCCCAACCGCGGCGAGGCCCTGCTTCTCGAGGAAGCCCAGGGCCATGCTGAGCGCCTCCCTGGACACGCCCGAGGCGGTGGGCAGGTCCCGCACCCGGACACCGGCCTCGTCGAGCAGGCGAAGGACGTCGGCGCAGATCGCCAGCGATAGCGACCAGTCGTCCTCGAACTCGATCGCGAAGGCCAGGAGTGCCTTCGACAGGAGCACCAGCAGTCCGGGGCTGCCGTCCGATCCCGCGTCCGCTACCCCGCGGGGTAGCGGGCCTTCTGCCGGGATCCGGCTGAATAGCCCGGGGCCGATGATCGGCAAGTAGTCGGGGAGGCCCGGATCGAGCTGCTCTAAGATCGTGCCGAGGGCGCTTCGGAGCCGCTCGAGCGCGTCCCGCCCGAAGCGGACCTCCCAGCGACCCTCGATGGTGCCCGGGAGGGGACCCCAGATCGCCTGGGCCTGCCGGCCGCCTGGGGTGACCCGGACGATCCAGTCCGAGCGGGGTGGCGGGGGCCGATCGTCGGCCGGATCGGGCGCCACCGTGATGTAGCGCCAGCGCTCCATCCCGTTCCAGTTGGTCCTCGTCCGGGCGAGCCGCTCGACCTCGGCGACCGATGTGCCTCCGTCGGTCACGAACCGCAAGCAGCTGAACCACATCGCCACCGAGGTCAGCCAGGGGGCGCCAGGCGTGTACGAAGGCGCCGCCCGATCTGCCGTTCGGTGCGGCATCAGGTGTTCGAACTCGTTGTCGACCTCGATCGCGAACGCGACGAAGGCCTCCGAGAGGAGCGCCGACAGCGGCAGGTGCGCCATAGGCAGACGCTACCGATGATGCCCAGCCTCCGTCAACGTCAGGGCAGCCCGAGCTCGCGCCGATCGAACGCCTCGAGCAGGAACTGGGACGGCGCCGCGGGGTCGTACAGGAGGGTGAGCGAACGCCGGGCCCGGGTCCACGCGACATAGGCCAGCCGGCGCTCCTCCTCGAGGGCGCGGGCTGGGTCGGTTGCCTCGTCGAGTGCCCGCCGGCTCGGGAAGCGGTCGGCGTCGTGGAGGACGACGACGTGGTCGAATTCGAGTCCTTTCGCGGCATGGGCCGTGGCCAGGATCAGGTCGGCGTCAGGGCGACGCAATTCACGTAGTCGCTGGCGGTGGTCGCGCACGGCGGCCGACAGGGCAGCGGCCTCGACGTAGCGGGGCGCCCAGCCGAGCAGCAGGCCGCAGCCGTCGGAGCCGGCGCTGGTTCGGAGTAGCCCGATGAGAGGTTGGAGTGGCGTTCCGGGCGCGCTCCCGGCCGCCCGCTCGAGGGCGACCAGGATCCGCTCGAGGCCGGGGTCATCGAGCGGTAATCGAAGGGCACCCGCCCGGAACGGGATACCGCGCCGAATCGCGACCGCCGCCGCCGGCACGAGCTCGGCCGACGTCCGGGCCAGCACCGCGCGGCTCGACCCGTCGTCCGGCCACGAATCGAGGACCCGGCCGATCCGCTCGTCGTCGTCCCCGCCGTCCGGAGCGAGGATCAACCTGCCGGCTGCGGCGGGTCCGGCCCGGATCGTCTTCGGGAAGCGCCGGCGATTGCGGCCGATCAGGCGGGCCGATCGGGCGACGACGGGAGTGGGACAGCGGAAATTCGTCACCAGGTGGAACCGCCGAAGTCCGGGCAGGTGATCGGCTAACCCCAGCGTCCGACGCACATCGGCCAGGCGCCATCCGTAGATCGACTGGTCGTCGTCACCGACCAGGAACACCTGGTTCGAGGGAGCAGCGAGGAGGAGCGCCAGCTGGAGTTGCAGGCGGTCGACGTCCTGGACTTCGTCGACGAGGAGATGGGCGCACTGCCGCCGCCAGAGTCCGAGCAGGGCCGCGTCCACCTGGAGTACTCGGAGTGCTCCGATGATGAGATCGTCGAAGTCGAGACTCCCACTCGAGGCGAGCGCTCGTTGGTAGGCCACGAAGGTCCGGGCATTTGGGCCGGCGCCCGGGTCCGCATCGACATCGGCCGCCGTCACCCCGAGATCGACCTTCAGGCGCGAAATTGCCATGTCGAGTTGGCTCCACGCGGCCGGACCGGCGTGGGGCACGAGGTCGGCCAGGACCTCCTGCCGGTTGGCCAGCGGCCCGACGGCGCGACCGGCAACGCGCAGGATCTCCAGGCCAAGGGCATGGAATGTCCGGACTCGAACGGCGCCCGGGGTCAGGTGGACCGGGGCCAGCGCTTCGGCCAGGCGCGCCTCGAGTTCCTCGGCAGCCCTTCGGTTGAACGTGATCGCGGCGATCGTTTCCGGTGGCACGCCCGAGGCCACCAACCAGGCAATCCGGGCAACGAGGGTCGTCGTCTTGCCGCTGCCCGCGGGAGCAACGCACAGAACCGGACCTGGTGGCGCGGTCGCCGCCGCGCGCTGGTCGGCCGACAGCCGCGCGAGCCGATCGGCAACCGCCGGATGGAGCTCCATTCAGCGAGTGTGGCGACCGCTGATCATCGTCCGGTCATCTCGGTGGCACCGCCGGCGCACCTGAGCGCGGCCCTCGGCCAAACCGCCGGACCTCGGCCAAACCGCCGGACCTCGGCCTGAGCGCCGGACCTCGGCCTGAGCGCCGGACCTCGGCCTGAGCGCCGGCCCTCGGCCTGAGCGCCGGACCTCGGCCTGAGCGCCGACCTCGGCCTGAGCGCCGACCTCGGCCTGAGCGCCGGCCCTCGGCCTGAGCGCCGACCTCGGCCTGAGCGCCGACCTCGGCCTGAGCGCCGGCCCTCGGCCTGAGCGCCGACCACGGCCTGAGCGCCGGCCCTCGGCCTGAGCGCCGACCGCGGCCTGACCGCCGCCCTCGGCCT
>JBBRIM010000242.1:0-3990 GCA_038221095.1 Candidatus Limnocylindrales bacterium | reverse complement strand
TCGGCCTCCCGGCCGGGCCGGGCGGGGGCGACGCTGATCGCGGCCAGCCGGGAGCGCACGTCGGTCAATTCCCGGACGACCGTGGCCGTGGCGGGATCGCGCGCGTCGCGGGCCAGGAGCGCACGCTGGGCGAGGGACTGCTGCCCGACCGCTTTGCCGTTGAGCACCCAGCCCGCCGAACGCTCGGCAATGGCGGAGTCGTCGCCACCACGCGCCCGGCCGAGCGACAACGCCGTGTACAGCATCCGGTCCTCCGCCGACCCCAGGAAGGTCAGTTGCTCGGCCTCGGAGAGCATTGGCAGGACCCGTGAGATGTGCCGTCGCGAGACCCGGCGCCCGCGGTCAAAGGCGTCGACCGCCTCGGTCCAGCGGCCGCGCCCGGCGTGGAGCCTCGCCAGCTCGTCGAGGCTCAGCGCGACATCGGGGTGGTCGGGGCCGAGCTTCGCCTCGCGGATCGCCAGGGCGCGCCGGAGGAGCGGCTCGGCACGCTCGGCATCGCCGTCGTCGCGATACAGCCCTCCCAGGTTGTTCAGCGCGTACGCGACCTTGGGATTGTCGGGGCCGAGCTTTCTCTCGGTGATCTCCAGGACGCGTCGATCGAGCGCCTCGGCCTCGTCTCTCCGGCCCAGGGCCAGCCGGACGAGGGCCAGGTTATTCAGGCTGGCCGCGACGGAGAGGTGGTCGGGACCGAGCTTCGCCTCCTTGATCTTCACGGCCCGGCGGAGGAGCGGCTCGGCCGCGACGTACCGGTCGGTCTCGTAACCGAGCAGCCCCAGGTTGTTCAGGCAGGTCGCCACGGAGAGGTGGTCGGGACCGCGCTTCGCCTCGAGGATCGCCAGCGCCCGGCGGAAGAGCGCCTCGGCCTTCTCGGACTGGTTGGTCCCCATGGCGACGGCTGCGAGCCCTTCCAGGCTGTCCGCCACGGCGGGATGGTCACGGCCAAAGATCGCCTCGCGGATGGCCAGCGAGCGCTGAAGACGGGGCTCGGCCAGGTCGTACCGGCCCATATCCAGGTACAGTTGGGCCAGCTTGCTCAGGCTCGCCGCCACGCCGGGGTGGTCACGGCCGAACTTCGCCTCGAGGATCGCCAGCGAGCGGCGGAGGAGTTGATCGGCCTCCTCGTATCGGCCCAGGCGCTGTTCCAGAGCCGCCAGGTTCCCGAGGACGGCCGACAAGGCCGGGTCGCCGGGCCCCAGTTGCTTGACCTTGATCGCCAGCGCCTCGCGAAACAGCGACTCGGCCCTCGAGAATTGCTCGTTGCTCTCGTACAAGGACGCCAGGTTATTCAGGCAGGCGGCAACCTCGGGGTGGTCGGGGCCGAGTGCTGCCTTGTAAATCTTCAAGGCGCGGAGGCCGAGCGGCTCGGCCTTCGCCTGCTGGCCCATCTTCACATACAGGACCGACAGGTTGTCCAGCGCGGTCGCCACGTCGGGATGGTTGGGGGCGAGCTTTGCCTCTTTGATCGCCAGCGAGCGGCGGTACGGCGGCTCGGCCTTTGCGAGCTGGCCGTTCTCGTAATACGCGAGCCCCAGGTCGTTCAGGATCGCCGCCAGCCGGAGGTCCTGGGGCCCGAAGATCGCCGAGGCGGCCGTCAGGGCACGCTCGTACTCGACAATCGCGTCGGCCGGCCGGCCCCCGTCCATCAGGGCCTTCCCCTTCTGGAAGTGCGCGTTCGCCTCCTTCTCCGTGGGCGCTCCCGCCCACGCCACGCCGGCACACAAGACCAGGGCGATGCCTGCCAGGCCCATCTTCCAGGGCGAGGGGGGACGGATTTTTCGCGACGTCATCGTCATCATCTCCCACTCGTCCCTGCATGCTGCGAGCATTGCCTTTGCCGATATTAGCCCGAAGCGCTCGCGAGGGGAAGCGCGGCCGGAATCCTCGCCGGCGCGTCGGACTCGTGTCACTTCGGCCAAGCCGCCGATTGGGCGATCGGTCACCGACCTGATATAATCTCCCTCTGGAACGCACAGCTTACCTCCCCCGACCGCCTCGTCATCCCCAGGTTGTTGATCCGATGAACCCGATTGCCTTCGCGATGCGCCGGCCGCTGACCGTGATCGTGGGCGTGGTGGCCGTAGCCCTGAGTAGCCTGCTGGCCGTGCAGCGGATGTCGATCGACATCTTCCCGAACCTCAACCTGCCGGTCATCTACGTGGCACAGCCCTACGGCGGCATGGACCCGGCGCAGATGGAAGGGCTGCTGACGAACTACTATGAGTATCACTTCCTGTACATCGGCGGCATTCATCACGTCGAGTCGCGCAATATCCAGGGCATGGCCCTGATGAAGCTGTTCTTCCATCCCGGCACCAACATGGCGCAGGCGATGGCGGAGACGATCGGCTACGTCACGCGTTCGCGCGCGTTCATGCCGCCGGGGACGGTCTCGCCGTTCATCACGCGGTTCGATGCCGGCAGCGTGCCGGTCGGCTACCTCGTGATGTCGAGCGAGACCAAGACCATCGGCGAGATCCAGGACCAGGCGCTGTTCAAGGTCCGGCCGATGTTCGCGAGCCTGCCGGGCGTCTCGGCGCCGCCGCCGTTCGGCGGCAGCCAGCGAACGGTGGTCGTCCGGGTCGATCCCGATCGGCTGCGGTCCTACCAGATGTCGCCCGACGAGGTCACCACGGCCTTGACGACGGGCAACACAATCAGCCCCTCGGGCAACGTCCGGATAGGCGACACGATGCCCATCGTCCCGATGAACTCGCTGGTACGGCAGGTCGACGAGCTCGGCACGATCCCGATCCGGCTCGGCGCCCGCCCGACGGTCTACCTCCGCGACGTCGCGACGATCAAGGACGCGTCGGACATCCCCACCGGTTACGCGCTCGTGAACGGCCGGCGGGCCGTGTACATCCTCGTCACGAAGCGGGCCGAGGCCTCGACCGTGGCCGTGGTCAAGAGCGTCCGCGAAGGGCTGCCCAAGATGCAGGCGGTCCTCCCCGACGACATCCGCGTGAGCTTCGAGTTCGACCAGTCGCCGACGGTCACGCGCGCCGTCGCGAGCCTCGTTACCGAAGGCGCGCTCGGGGCGGTCCTGACCGGCCTGATGGTGCTCTTGTTCCTCCGCGACTGGCGGAGCGTCCTCGTGGTCGTCTTGAACATCCCGTTCGCCCTGGCCGGTGCGCTCGTGGCACTCTGGATCACCGGGCAGACGATCAACCTGATGACCCTGGGCGGGCTGGCGCTCGCGGTCGGCATCCTGGTCGACGAGGCGACGGTCGAGATCGAGAACATCCACCACAAGCTCGAGTCCGCGACCTCGGTGCCGCTGGCGGTGCGGCAGGGGAACCTCGACACTGCGGTGCCCCGGCTCCTGGCGATGCTCTGCATCCTCGCCGTGTTCATCCCCTCGTTTTTCATGCAAGGCGCGGCACGTTCGCTGTTCGTGCCGCTGGCGCTGGCCGTCGGCTTCGCGATGGTCGCGTCGTATCTCCTCTCGAGCACGTTCGTGCCGGTGCTCTCGGCCTGGCTGTTGAAATTGCCGGCGCCTCTCGGTGGCAACGGCCGCCCGCGACGCGGCCGCTTCGCGTCGGGCCAGGCCGCGTATGGCCGTTCGCTGTCGGCCATCGTCCGGGGGCGCTGGGTGGTCGTGCCGGCCTACCTGGCTGTTGCGGCCTTGATCGTGTATGCGATCGGGGGCCGACTCGGGATGGAAATCTTCCCGCGGGTCGACATCGGCCGGTTCCAGCTCCGGATCAAGGCCCCCACCGGGACGCGGATCGAGCGCACCGAGCAGATCGCCCTGGCCGCGCTCGACGCGATCGGCCGCGAGGTGGGCCCCGGGGGGATCGACCTGTCGCTCGGTTACGTCGGCAACATCCCGTCGAGCTACCCGATCAATGCGATTTATCAGTGGACGGGGGGGCCCGAGGAGGTCGTCCTCCGCGTGGCGCTGAAGGAGGGGCACCGCGCCCCGGTCGAGACGATCAAGGCACGCCTGCGCGAACGGCTGGCCGCTGAGATGCCCGGAGTCCAGTTTTC
>JBBRIM010000241.1:0-4012 GCA_038221095.1 Candidatus Limnocylindrales bacterium | reverse complement strand
CGACAACCCCGATCTCGGCTTCAACGGCCAGGCCGACCCGGTGAGCCCAGTCCACGAGCTCGCGGGTGGCGCCCAGGTTGTCCTCATCGGGGAGGGTGGACCCGTCGAACATGACCGAACCGAAGCCCAGCGCCTGGGCGCGCTCGCACAGCCGCCGGGTCGTGGCGTGGTCGAGGTGGACCGCGATCGGGACGGACGAACGCCGGGCGAGTTCCAGGCAGGCCATGGCGAGCGGTTCGAATTGATCGCCGTGGTAGCGGACGGTGTTCTGGCTGACCTGGAGGATCACCGGTAGGCCCGTCTCATCGGCCGCCGCGACGATCGCCTCGGCGTATTCGAGGAGGATCACGTTGAAGGCGACGACCGCATGCCGGCGGGCGCGCGCCTCGGCCATCAGGGCAAGGGCGCCAGCGAGGGCCATCTCAGGCCGTCCGGCGAACTGGCTTGTCGGAGGGCCGGGTCATACCCGCAGGATAGCCTCGCCGGTCACAGGCGCGGGTCGACATGGATCTTCGGCCCGGCCCCGGCCCCGGTTGGCCGCCAGCCGCCGAGGACCTCGCCAACCTGTTCGAGGGGCACCGTTGCCGCCACCAGCGGGCGGGGATCGACGGCTCCGGCGGCAAACGCTTCGATCGTCCCGGCGAGGCCGGCTGAGGCGCCCAGGATCCCGACGGCGGTCACGTCCTTGAGGGCCACGGTCCGGGTGTCAATCGCGCTCGGCGTGGCGGCCAGGCCGATGAACACGATTCGCTTGCCCGGTTCGACCAGGTCCAGCGCCAGGGCAGGTAGTTCCGGCGAATTGGACGCATCGATCACGGCGTCCCAGGGCCGCCCGGGGATTGCCTCGAGCGGCCACACCTGGCTGAAGCCAAGGGCTCGGGCAAAGTCCAGCGACCGGACCGAACGACCGGCGACGTGGACCTCCGCCCCCTGCGCTCGGGCGAACAACGCGGCCAGCAGTCCAATCGTGCCAGCGCCCAGCACGAGCAGGCGATCGCCCGAGGCCAGCCCCGCCGCATCCACGGTTCGCAGCGCGTTTCCGCCCGGCTCGACCAGGGCCCCGGCAACGTCATCCACGGCGTCGGGCAGCGGACGCAGGGCGCCGACCGGCACCGCCAGTTGTTCGGCCAGCGCGCCCGGGAAGCCGCCCCGAACGCCAATCTCGAGGCGGTCCTCGCAGACGTGCGGCCGACCGCCAAGGCAGCGCGGGCAATGGCCACAGCCGATCATCGTGTCGCCGGTCACCCGGCGACCCAGCCAGGTTGGATCGACTCCATCGCCAACGCTGGAGACCAGGCCGCACCACTCATGGCCGAGCCGGATCGGGTAGCGGGCATGACCCTGGTGGAGATAGGCCATCTCCCCGCTGAAGAACTCGACGTCCGTGCCACACAATCCGACCCGGGCGACATCGACGATGACCTGCCCCGCTGCAGCTCCTGGCGAATCCACCTCCTGGACCGCGAACCGGCGCGGGCCGGTCAGGACGAATGCCCGCATCAATGCGAGTCGCGAGCGACGTGGTCACCGCTGGAGCCAACCAGGAAGTCAAGGTCCGCGCCCGTGTCGGCCTGCTGCACGGTGTTCACGTAGAGCTGCTGCCAGCCGCGGGTCGGTGTCGCAAATGCCTCGACGGCGGCGGCGGCCGGAGTACGCCGGGCGAGCTCATCTGGGCTGAGATCCACGTCGAGGCGGCGCGCGTCAACATCGAGGCTGATGGTGTCGCCGGTCCGGACCAGGCCGAGCGGACCGCCGGCAGCCGCTTCGGGGGTCACGTGGAGGACCACCGTTCCATAGGCCGTCCCGCTCATCCGCCCGTCGCAGACCCGGACCATGTCCCGGACGCCCTGCTTGAGCAGCTTTGTCGGGAGGGGCATGTTGGCCACCTCGGGCATCCCCGGGTAGCCCCGTGGACCGCACCCCCGCAGGACGAGCACCGAGTCGGCATCAACGTCCAGGTCGGGGTCGTCGATCCTCGCGTAGAAGTCCTCGATCGAGTCGAAGACCAGCGCCCGGCCGCGATGGCGAAGGAGCTCGGGCGACGCAGCCGACGGCTTGATCACGGCACCGGTGGGTGCCAGGTTGCCGTACAGGACGGCGATCCCGGCATGCGCCTGGAGCGGTTGACTGCGCGCCCGGATCACCTCGGGATCCCAGATCTCGGCCCCGTCGAGGTATTCGACGAGCGGTTTTCCGGTCACCGTCAGCGCGGTTGGATCGAGCAGGTCCCGAACCTCGCGCAGGACGGCCAGCAGGCCCCCGGCCCGGTACAGGTCGTCCATCAGGAATCGGCCGGCCGGCTGCAGGTCGACCAGGAGCGGGACGCCCGCGCCGGTCCGATCGAAGTCGTCCAGGGTCAGCTCAATCCCGAGCCGCCCGGCGATCGCCAGGAGGTGGACGACGGCGTTGGTCGAACCTCCGACGGCGGCCAGGGCAACGATCGCATTCAGGAAGGAGCCGCGGGTCAGGATCGTGCTGGGACGGCGGCCCTGCTGGACGAGCTCGACCGCCAGCCGTCCGGTCTGGTGAGAAGCCTCCAGCAGGCGGCTATCCGGGGCCGGCGTGCCGGCCACGCCGGGCAGGGTTGTGCCCAGTGCCTCGGCCATCACGGCCATCGTCGAGGCCGTCCCCATCGTGTTGCAGTGTCCACGACTGCGGATCATCGAGGACTCCGAGCGCAGGAACTGCTCCTCCGACAGCGTGCCCGCGCGAACCTCCTCGGACAGGCGCCAGACGTCGGTGCCACAGCCCAGGGACGCCCCCCGGAACGTGCCGGTCAGCATTGGCCCACCCGGAAGCACGACCGCCGGCAGGTCAACCGAGGCCGCGGCCATCAGCAGGGCCGGAATCGTCTTGTCGCAGCCACCCAGCAGGACAACACCATCAATCGGGTTGGCCCGCAACATCTCCTCGGTCGCCATCGCGGCCATGTTCCGCCAGAGCATCGCGGTTGGCCGGACCTGCGTTTCGCCAAGCGACACGACCGGCAGGTTGAGCGGGATTCCGCCCGCCTCGTAGATCCCCTGTTTGACGCTCTCGGCGACCTCGTTGAGATGGGCGTTGCAGGGGGTCAGATCCGACGCCGTGTTCGCGATCGCAATATGGGGCCGGCCGTCGAACGCGTGGTCGGGCAGCCCCCGGCGCATCCAGGCGCGATGGATGTAGCCGTTCCGCCCCGTCCCGGCGTACCACTCCGCGCTGCGCCGTTCTGCCACTGATCCCAGCCTTTCGCTAAGGAGATGCTCGCCAAGGATGCCACGCTCCACCGGCGGCAGCCGCCGCGCCCGCACCGGGACCCCGAGCCTCGGCCATCAGCGTTTGATCAGTCGTCCGGCCCATCGTCCACCGATCAAGCCAATTCGGCATCCCGGCCAGCCAGGTGGACGTCAGATGAAACTCCAGACTCGATCGGCCGCAGGGCTGCTGATCCTCGGTGCGATCCTCGCCGGGTGCGGCGGAGCAGCCGCGACTCCCGCCGTCGGCAGTCCAGGCCAGACGTCCTCGGCGCCGGCCGGCCAGCCGAGCACGGCCGTCCAGCCGAGCCAGGGCGTCCAGCCGAGCGCGGCTGGAGCCACGATTGACGCCTGCGCCCTGCTGACCGAGAAGGAAGCCACGGCGTTCCTGGGCACGGATCCGGGAGCCGGTGTCAACACCGGCAGCGCCGACTCGCCCGCCTGCGCCTATGGCGCTTCCCTGACGATGGGCGTCGATCCGACCGGCGGCAAGGCGGCCTACGACGCGATGATGGCGTCGGTGCCCGGCTCAGCCAATGGTCACGTGCTTACCGGCGTCGGAGACGAGGCCGCCGTCACGATCGTCGCCAACACGATCGCCGCGATGGGCATCCTCAAGGGCTCGAAGTTCATCACCGTGAACGTCCAGGGCGACCCAAGCCTCGGGAACATCACGGTCGATACCCTGACCACCCTGGGCAAGACGATCGCCGGCCGTCTCTGAGTTGAGGACGGGCTAGGTGGCCCAGGACGCCGTCCCGGGGTCGCCGGGTCGCCGG
>JBBRIM010000240.1:0-4014 GCA_038221095.1 Candidatus Limnocylindrales bacterium | reverse complement strand
ACATCGAGGAGCGGCTCGGTCCAGGACCAGGCTGCGCCGTGGAACTTGCCCACAGCGCCATGACGGGCCGCTTCGACCCGCAGCGGCAGGCCGAAGATCTCGATGAAGCCGACCGCGCTGGCGTGGTCGAAGGCGTCGTCGGCCTCGTAGGTGGCCAGGCTTCGGTCGTACAGCGAGAGTGGTGAGCGGCGCCCCACCAGGACCGCGTTGCCGTGATCGAGTCGGATCCGGGCGTCGCCGCTGACGACCCGCTGGGACGACGCGACGTAGCCGCGCAGGTCCCGGTGGAGGGCGCTGAACCACAGTCCGTCGTAGGTCAGCTGGGCCAGCTCGGCAGCCACCAGCCGGTTGAACCTGAGGGTGTCCTTGGACAGTGTCAGGCCCTCGATGGCCCGGTGCGCCGTGTGCAGCACGGTTGCGGCTGGAGCCTCGTAGATCTCACGGCTCTTGATCCCCACGAGGCGGTCCTCGACATGGTCCACCCGGCCCACCCCATGGGCCCCCGCCACGATGTGCAGCCGCTCGACGAGCTCGAGCGGGTGCAATCGATCCCCGTCGAGGGCGACCGGCACGCCACCCTCGAATGAGACCGTGAGCTCGACCGGCTCGGGTGCGCTGCCCGGCGCGACCGTCCATTCGTAGACATCGGCCGGCGGCGCCACCCACGGGTCCTCGAGGACGCCCGTCTCGATCGAGCGACCCCACAGGTTCACGTCGATCGAATAGGGCGATGACTTCGTGATCGGGATCTCGATCCCGCGTTCGTGGGCGTAGTCGATCTCCTGCTCGCGGGAGAGGCCCATCCCGACCCGCATCGGGGCGACGACCTCGAGGCTCGGATTGAGCGCGTGCACGGCGACATCGAAGCGAACCTGGTCGTTGCCCTTGCCGGTGCAGCCGTGGGCGACCGCATCGGCACCCTCGCGGGCGGCCACCTCGCACAGGAGCTGGGCGATCAATGGTCGGGCGAGGGCCGTGGCCAGGGGGTAGGCACCCTGGTACAGGGCGTTCGCCTGGAGGTGCGGCCAGACGAAGTCGGTCAGGAAGCGTTCCCGGGCATCGACCACGTAGGCCCGGCTCGCTCCAGCGCTCATCGCCCGGGCCTCGACGCCCGGTCGAAGCGAACCGCCGCCGACGTCGACCGTGAGGGTCACCACGTCCACCCCGAATTGCTCGCGCAGCCAGGCGACGGCAACGGACGTGTCGAGCCCGCCGGAGTAGGCGAGGACGACCTTCTTCATGGAGAAACCTCCGCGCTGGACTGCGCCTGGATTGCCTCGAATCGCTCCAGCCAATGCTCGAGGCGAGCGTCATCGGCAAACAGGACGAGGAGGGTATTGTCGCCCGCCAGGGTCCCCTCCTGTTCGGTCAGGCTGGACTCGTCGATCGCCTGGGCGATCGTGCCGGCCGTACCCGGGGTGCCGGTCAGGAGCAGGATCAGGCCGCTCCGGCCCACCCGGACCGGGATGTCGGCGAGGATTCGGCGGAGCCGGTCGTCGGTGACAGGCCGGATGACCGCGCGCGGAGCGAGGTCATCGGTCGAGACGTAGAGGTGGCGGTCCCCGCGGGCCACCTTGACCAGGCCGAGCTCGGCGATGTCCCGGCTGATCGTTGCCTGGGTCACGGCGTAGCCGCGTTCGAGCAGGACATCGACCAGTTCGGCCTGGCTGCCGATCGGCCGATCGGACACGATCTCGCGGATTGCCCGGCGCCGATCGATCGCACCGGCCTCGAGGATCGCCTTGCGACCGTACATCAGGCCGCTCCTGCGGTTGCCGAGCGGGCAGCCGTCAGGCGCGTGCCGAAGGTCGGGTCGTCCAGGGCTCGAGCCAGGGCATTGGGCGCCGACCCATCGGCGATGATCGCCTCCGCGCCAGCCCAGCCCAGGGCGGCCTGGGCCGCCCGGATCTTCGGGATCATCCCGCCGCCGATCACGCCGGAGGCGATCAAGGCCTCCGCCTCGCCGGTCGTGAGCGTGTCGAGGCGCCGGCCGGCGGCGTCGCGGATGCCATCCACATCGGTCAGCAGGACCAACTGCCGGGCGCCCAGCCCGGCGGCAATCCCGGCCGCTGCATCGTCGGCGTTCACGTTGCATACGATCCCACCCTCGTCCCGGGCGAGCGGTGCGACAACCGGCACCTGGCCGCCGACCAGGATCGCGTCGAGCAGGTCGCGGCGCAGGCCGACCACATGGGCAACCAGGCCCATCCCCGGAATCCGCTCGGCCAGCAGGAGGCCACCATCGACGCCGGACAGGCCGACCGCATCGACGCCCAGGTCGTGCAGCCCGGCGACCAGCTCGCTGTTGACCACCCCGCGCAGGACGGCCGCGGCGACTTCGAGGGCGGCGGCATCGGTCACCCGCAGGCCCGCCTCGAACCGGCTCGGCACGCCGAGACGCTCGAGCCACTCGGTGATTCGCTTGCCGCCACCGTGAACCAGGACAACCGGCCGGTGGCGGGCGACGGCGGCGATCTCGGCCAGGACCTGCTTCTGATCGGCGATCGTCGTGCCGCCCAGCTTGATCACCAGGATTTCGCTCATGGCTGCCCGCTCACGTCGTGTACTCCGCGTTCTCGATGACGTATTCCTCGGTCAGGTCGCAGCCGAACGCCTCGCCCCGGCCCGAACCCACGCCAATATCCAGCCGGACGAGGATCTCGGCTGCGTCCATCGTCGCCCGGGCCGCGCCTCGATCGAATTCGCGCGGCCCGCCGGCCGGCGCATCGAAGACGAGCTGGCCGGCGATCGCGATCCTGAGCCGGCCCGGATCGAGGGTCACCGGCTTGCCGGCTCGATCGCGGGCCTCGGCCGGCGACAGGCCGGCGGCCTCGAGCACGGCTGCGTCGGCCAGCCGGCCGTTGCCCGCCGCTGCCGCGATTCGGCCCCAGTTCGGGTCGCGCCCGTGGGCGGCGGCCTTGACCAGCGAAGAACCGACGACGGAGCGGGCGATTGCCCGGGCATCGGGGTCGTCCAGCGCGCCGGACACCTGGCAGGTCAGCAGCGTCGTTGCGCCCTCGCCATCGGCGGCCTGCTGGCGGGCCAGATCGCGGGCAACTGCTTCGATCGCCCGCCCGAGCTGGCCGGCAGCGTCGGAGCCGGCATGGACCGGGGCGGTCCGGCTGGCGCCCGAGGCGATGACGAAGACGGTGTCGTTGGTGCTGGTGTCACCGTCGACGGTCAGCTGGTTCCATGTCCGGGCGGCAGCCGGGCGAAGGAGATCGTGGAGCAGGGTCGGCTCGATCGAGGCATCGGTCAGGATCACCGACAGCATCGTGGCCATCCCCGGGTGGATCATCCCGACGCCTTTGGCGCAGCCGCTCACCGTGACGCTTCGGACGGCGTGGCCATCGGCCTCGGGCAGGGCAATGACAGTACTGGCCAGCTTTGTCCGCGAGTCGGTCGTGCGCAGTGCGACGGCCACCGCCTCGAAGCCGGCGTCCGACTCGGTCAGCCCGGCCGGGACGAGGGCGGCCAGGCCCGAACGGACGGCGGATAGCGGCAGCCGGGTCCCGATCACCCCGGTCGAGAAGTGCAGGGTCCGGTCGGCCGGGACCCCGGTCGCCCCGGCCAGGAGCCGGGCGATCTCGAGTTGGTCGGCCTCGCCGGGTGTGCCCGTCGCCGCATTGGCGCAGCCGGATGTGGAAATGAGCGCTTCCGCCCAGCCCAGCCCGCCGCCGCCGTCGGGGGCGCTGGCCCGCAGGTTGGCCCGGCTGAGGAGGACCGGTGCAGCGGCCAGGGGGTGCTGGGTGAAGACCGCCGCAACCGCGGCCGGCCCTGCCGTCGTTCGGATCACGGCGAGGTCGGGCCGGCCGCTGGCCTTGATCCCGGCGGCAACGCCACCCGCCGCAAAACCGGCTGGAATGATGGCTCGTCGCTCAACCGCCGGCAGGTCGTTGGCAAGCCGGCCGAGCACTTGCGCGGAGTCATGGGTGGATCCGGGAGATGCGCTCACGGTGCGATCGGGAGCTGCTCGAGCCCGGTCGTCTCGGCCAGGCCGGCGACCAGGTTGAA
>JBBRIM010000239.1:0-4015 GCA_038221095.1 Candidatus Limnocylindrales bacterium | reverse complement strand
CGGGTTCCTCGGCCTCGCCTAACTTGGGGTCGCCGCGCTGGCCGGCACCGTCGGCGCGGCGATCCTGGGTCGCGCCAAGGCCAGCCTCGCGGTCGAGACGCCCTCGGCGGCGCCGAGCGGAACTGCGACGGGACAGGGCGCCATGGCGTCCGCATCGGCCATAGAGCCGAATTCCGGCGCGGCGACTCCTGCCGGCTCGAGCCAGGCGACCGCAACATCGCCCGGATCGGTCATCGCGCGGGTCAGCCAGCTCGGAGCGGGTCGCGCCGTGGCGTTCAATGACCCGATCACCGGCGATCCGGGCGTCCTCCTGAAGCTGAGCGACGGATCGATCGTCGCGTTCGACGCCGTTTGCACGCACGCCGGGTGCACCGTCGAGTACGACCCGAGCTACCGATTGCTCGTCTGCCCCTGCCACGGTGCCGCCTTCGATCCGGCCCAGCACGGCGCCGTCCTGGGTGGCCCGACGAATCAGCCCCTCCTGGAGCTCCCGATCTCGATCGACCGCACCACAGGCCAGATCATCCTGACCGGGTGAAGCCTCCGCCGTGGTGGATCGCGGCTTCGGGCTCGCCCTCGATCACCACGTGTGGCAGCCAGCGCAGGAAGGGCGGCAGCCACCAGTTCCAGTCGCCGAGCAGGGTCATCGTGGCCGGCAGGAGGATGCTCCGGACGATCGTGGCGTCGAGCAGGACCGCCACGGCCAGGCCGAGGCCGAGCTCCTGGATGAACGCGAACGGGATCGTGATGAAGGCGGCGAAGACGAGGACCATGATCGTGGCCGCGCTCGTGATCGTGCCCGACGTGATGGCGATTCCCTTGGCCACGGCCGCCCGCGAGTCGAGCCCCCGGTCGCGCGCCTCCTTGACCCGGGTCAGGATGAAGACGTGGTAGTCCATCGACAGCCCGAACAGGATCGCGAACACGAAGATCGGGACCCAGCTCTCGATCACGTTCGACTGGGCCAGCCCGAACGAGTGGCCGACGATCCCGTCCTGGAAGACGGCGACCATCACCCCGAACGCTGCCGCCGTTGAGAGCAGGTTGAGCAGGATTGCCTTGATCGGGATGACCAGCGAGTGGAAGACGACCAGCAGGAGCAGGAACGACAGGGTCAGCACGAACGCGAACACGAGCGGGATCGCGTCGAGATATACCTGGGTCACGTCCATCGCCTGGGCGGTGTTGCCGGTGACGTAGACCCGGACGCCCGACAGGCTGCCGAAGGTGGCCGGCACGACGGTGCTGCGCATATGGCGGACGAGCGCCTGGCTGGCCGGATCGTTCTGGGTGCCGGCCATCACGAATGAGGTGAGGGCCACCTTGCCGTCGCTCGAGGGATAGGTCGTGACCGGGCCGCTCAGGCCGGCCACGGTCAGCCCGGAGGCCTCGAAGCCCTTGATCGCCGCCTTCACGTCGGGTCGATCGAACCCGGTGACGACCACCTGCAGGTCGAGCGTGCTGCCCTGGGGCCACTTCTGGTCCAGCAGCTTGACCGCCTGGACGCCGTCGATCTGGTCGGGGAACGAGGTGAAGTCGGTCACCCCGATCCGCAGGTGGAGCATGGGGCTGGCCAGCAGCAGGAGCCCGGCGGCGGCGACCAGGACCAGCCGGATCGGCCGGCGCATGACTGCCACGACCAGCTTCGCCCAGAAGCCGCTGCCCTCGGCACGCGCGCTGCCGAAGTAGGGCACCCGTCCCTTGTTGATTCGATCGCCCAGGATCGCCAACGTGGCCGGCAGGAAGGTCAGGCTGCCGACGACCGCGACCAGGATCACCCCGATCGTGCCGACCGCCATCGAGCGGAAGATCGAGACATCGATCATGAACAGGCCGGCAATCGAGATCATCACGGCCAGGCCGCTGAAGAAGACGGCCCGCCCGGCCGTGCTGCTGGCGATCTCGATCGCGGCCAGCTTGTCCACTCCGCGGCGTCGTTCGGTCCGGAAGCGGGTGATCATGAACAGGGAGTAGTCGACCGACACGGCCAGCCCGATCAGGACAACGAGCTGGGTGGCGTACGGGCTGGCCGGGGTGATCAGCTGGCTGAACAGGCCCAGGATCCCGAACGCGGCCAGCAGCGAGGTGACCGCCAGGACGAGCGGCACGATCGAGGCGACGAACGCGCCGAACGTGATCAGCAGGATGATGAAGGTCAGCCCGATCGTGAGGAACGTCCGGTCGAGGCTGCTGTTGATCAGCTCGTTGATGTCCTGGTTGGTCAGGGTGTTGCTGACTGAATGGACGGTGAACCCGGCCGTGTTCGCCTCGAGAGCGGCGATCGCCGTGCGGACCGGCACGAGATGGCCCTTGACCGCGTTCTGGTCGCCGTTGACATGACCCACGATCCGGACGGCCGATCCATCGGGGCTGACCAGGCCGGCCTGGGGCGGCTCCTTCGTTGGATCCTGGACCCGGTCAAACGCCGGCACGCTGGCCCCGGCCTCGCTGACCGTGATCGCCTGGAGCTGCTGGACCGCCGTGGTGATGAAGGCCTGGAAGGCCGGGTCGGTGATCTTGAGCGTGGGATGGGTGACCACGATCGTGACGCTCTCGGACGAGCTGGCACCACCGCCGGCGTTGAACGCGGCGTAACCCTTGGCCGCCTCGGTCTGGGCCTGGTTCGGGTTGCCGTTCGGATCGTCGGCCCGGATTCCGCCCATCGACATGCTCAGGATGAACAGGCCGATCGTGGCCACGAACCAGCCCGCGGCGACGGGCCAGCGGTGGCGCGAGCTCCACATCGCGACGCGCACGGTCGCGGGTTCGTGGATCGGGATCGACGCGGGCGCTTCGGCCACGGGGAAAACCTCGTCTAGGCAGGCCGCCGCAGCAGGGCAGACCGGGCCACCATCGTACCGATAAACTCGCCCCGGAGGTACGCGATGCTGCCAACGATCACGTTCCTGCGCCATGCCGAGAAGCAGCTCGGCGACGTCCCGCCCCGTGGCGTCGGAATCGACGGAGACAACGATCCTGAGTCGCTGACCGTGCTCGGCTGGCAGCGGGCGGGTGCCCTGGGGGGCTTGTTCCTGCCCCGGTCGGGCAGCGCCGGTTCGGCGCCGGCCGCCACGCCCGTTCCAACGCCCACCCACCTGTTTGCGTCGCGGGTTGGCGATCTGGCCCACGACAGCCAGCGGCCGAGGGAAACGCTCAGGCCGCTCAGCCTGCGCCTGGGGATCGCCATCGACGAGCGGTTCATGAAGGACGACCTGGCCGGCCTGGCCGCGGCAATCGGTCAATGCACCGGATCGGTGGTGGTGGCCTGGGAGCACAAGCGCATCCCGCCCCTGGTCACCCTGCTGATGGGCGGACCGACCGGTGTGCCCCAAACCTGGCCCGACGATCGCTACGACGTCCTGTGGATCCTCGAGCCCGACGCGACCGGGGCCCACTACGAGCTCCGCCAGGTCCCCGAGATGCTCCTGGCGGGCGACCGGGACCAGCCGATCTGACCGCGTCCTCGTCGTTGGGCGTACCCTCCGGCCAGGAGGTCCACCATGCTGAATCTGCTGGCGCGTAACTGGTGGCTGGTCGAGATCCGGGGAGCCGTCGCGATCGCCTTCGGGGCACTCGCGATCCTGTGGCCGGGCATCACCCTGATCCTCCTGGTGAACCTGCTCGGCGCCTACTTCTTCGTCGACGGCTTTGTCCTGCTCCTGTCCGTCGTGCGCGGTGAGCCAGGCACGCGGGAGCATGGCCTGCTGATCGGCCTGATGGGTCTCCTCGGGATCTCCGTCGGCGTGGCCACCTTCTTTCGGCCGGAGCTCACTGCCGTAGCCCTGGTCTACCTGGTGGCGTTCTGGGCAGTCGCCCTCGGGGCGATCCAGGTGATTGCGGCGTTGCGCCTGCGCCGCGACGTGGCCGGCGAGCTGTGGCTGATCATCGGTGGCGTCGTCACGATCGCCTTCGGCCTGCTCATCGCTGCGTTTCCGGGTGCCGGCCTGATCTCACTGGTCCAGATCCTGGGGATCTGGGCGATCTTCTTCGGGATCACCAGCCTGATCCTGGCCTC
>JBBRIM010000238.1:0-4033 GCA_038221095.1 Candidatus Limnocylindrales bacterium | reverse complement strand
GGCATCAAGGTCGCGATGATCACCGGCGACAGCCAGGCGGTCGCCGATTCGGTGGCGCGCCGGCTGGGCATCGACGATGTCGCGGCCCAGGTCCTCCCCGCCGACAAGGCCGCCGCCGTGAAAGGCTTCCAGGTCGGCGGGCGCAAGGTCGCCATGGTCGGCGATGGCGTCAACGACGCGCCGGCGCTCGCCCAGGCCGACGTCGGGATCGCGATCGGGGCCGGGACGGACGTCGCCGTCGAGTCGGCCGGGATCGTCCTGGTCCGGAGCGACCCACGCGACGTTGTCGGCGCGATCGAGCTGTCTCGCGCCACCTACCGCAAGATGATCCAGAACCTCGTCTGGGCGACCGGCTACAACCTGGTCGCAATCCCGATCGCCGCCGGCGTGCTCGTGCCGTGGGGACTCGACCTGCCGATGGCCGTCGGAGCCGTGGCGATGAGTCTCTCGACGATCATCGTCGCGGCCAACGCGCAGCTCCTGCGGGGGCTGAAGCTTCGGCCCGAGCCAGCTTGACCGATCAGGGCTCCGCGGATCGTTCGACCGGGAAGCCGGCCGCCGCACAGCCGTTGAAGCCACCGACCAGGTCCGTCGCCCGGGCGTAGCCAAGATCGCGCAGCGTGGCCGCAGCGATGCTCGAGCTGTAGCCGTCCGCGCACACGAGGATCACCCGGCGCTCTGGATCGGATAGACCCAGGTGAGCGCGGGCCGGATCCGGGCCCAGCCTCCAGTACAGGACCGAGAGCGGAACGTGGACCGAGCCGGGGATAACCCCGCTCGCCTGGCAGGCCTCGGCACAACGGGTGTCGACGAGGAGCGCGCCGGCCGCGACTTCATCTCGGGCCGCCGCCGGCTCGAGCCGGTCGAGGCGCGCCCGGGCCGCCGCGAGGAGGTCGTCAATCGTCCTGCTGGGCATGACGTCGTTGAGCGTACCTCGCACGAACGCCAGCCGTTAGGCTGTGCCGGTGACTGAGCGCGAACGATTCCGGGTCCGGCTCGCGAGCGGTCCGCTACTGGCCGACGGCGGCATGGGCACGCTCCTGTTCTCGCGCGGCATTCCCCAGCGGGCCTGCCTCGACGAGCTCGTGATCAGCCGTCCGGATCTGATCGGGGCGGTCCACCGCGAGTATCTCGAGGCCGGGGCGGATCTCATCGGCACGGCGACCTTCGGGGCGAACCGCGTCCGGCTCGATGGCTATGGCCTGGCCGAGCGCGCCCATGCCTTCAACCGGCGGGGCGCCCAGATCGCCCGGGAGGCGCGCGACGTCGTTGGGCGGGACGTCCTGATCGGGGGCTCGATCGGGCCGCTCGGTGCCCCGAGCCGCGGGCTCGCCTCGCACGACGAGGCGATGATCCGGGCGATCTTCCGGGAGCAGATCGAGGGGCTCCTGGAGGGCGGGGTCGACGCCTTCCTGATCGAGACGTTCTGGGATCTCTCCCACCTCCTGCTGGCAATCGACGAGGTGCGGGGCGCATCCGACCTGCCGATCGTGGCCGAGATGACCTTTGGCGAGGAGCTGGTGGCCGGCGACGGCACGACCCCCGAAACGGCGGCCGTGGCCCTGATCGCGGCGGGCGCCGACGCGATCGGGGTGAACTGCGGCGCCGGGCCGTTCGCCTGCCTCGAGGCGCTCGAACGGATGAGCGCCGTGGGTGGGATCCCCCGCTCGATCATGCCCAATGCCGGACTCCCCCAGCGGGTCGACGGCCGGTTCGTCTACGCGGCCAGCCCCGAGTACCTCGCCGAGATGGTCCCCCGGCTGCTGGCCGCCGGGGCGACGATCGTCGGCGGTTGCTGCGGGACCACCCCGAGCCACATCGCTGCGATGCGGGTCAGCCTGGACGCGATCGTGACCGGCGATGGGGCAGGCGACGAGGCCGCCGCGGTTGACGCCGAGCCGAGCAGCGCAATCGTGGCCAGCGGTCCGGATCGAACGGTCGGCGACTCGCCGCCTCCCACCCGGCTGGCGGCCGCCCTGGCCGAGGGCCGATTCGTGATCTCAGTCGAGGTCGATCCGCCCCGCTCGATCCGGATCGATCGAACGATCGACGCCGCCCGCCTGCTCCGCGACGCCGGCGTGGACCTGCTCAACATCAGCGACTCGGCAATGGCCCGAGTCCGGATGGGCTGCATGGCGGTGGCCTTCGGGATCCAGCACGACCTCGATGTCGAATGCCTCGTCCATTTCACGACTCGCGACCGGAACCTGATGGCGATCGAGTCCGAGCTCCTCGGCGCCCACGCCCTCGGCGTCCGGAACATCCTGGCCCTGACCGGCGATCCGCCCCGGATCGGCGACTACCCCACTGGGACCGGCGTGTGGGACGTCGACTCGATCGGGCTGGTGGAGATTCTCGGCCGCCTGAACCGGGGCGAGGACCAGGCCGGCTCACCGATCGGCCAGCGGGCCGGCTTCACGATCGCCTGCGCGCTCAACCCGACGGCCGCCGACTCGGAGACCGAATGGGACCGTCTCGAACGGAAGATCGAGGCCGGGGCCCACCTGGTGATGACCCAGCCGCTGTTCGGGCTCGAACAGGTCGAGGCCATGGACACGGAGGCCCGCCGGCGGTTCGGGCCAGGCGGGATCCCGCTGCCGGTCCTCCTCGGCATCCTGCCGCTCCAGAGCTCCCGCCACGCCGAGTTCCTCCACAACGAGGTCCCCGGGATCACGATCCCGGACGCGGCCCGGGCCGCCCTGCGGGACGCCGGCGAGCAGGCGTCCGAGGTCGGCCTGGAGATGGCGGTCGCCCTCCTCGAGCAGGCCCGCGACCTGGTCGCCGGAACGTACGTGATGCCCAGCTTCGGCCGCTACGAACAGGCCGCCGAGCTGACCCGCCGGATCCGGGCCCGCAGGGAGCCTCGGGCGGCTACGGCGCCCGGCTGAGAGGACCGGGGTTCGACCGGGGTCAGCGCTCGACGGGCACGGCTGCCGGCGCCGTTCCCGGTCCGGTTTCTCGAGCCTCGGCGCGTCGCTCGATCTCCCAGGTGATCCGGACGAGCAGGATGCCGGCCATGACCTGCGCCACGGCCGCGGCAATGACGACGAGGAGCAGGGTCCGAACGCCATCAACCGTCGTTGGGGCCGCCAGCCTGGGGACCAGGTTGCCCGTCAGCCCACCGCCAATCCAGAGCACCCACCAGGCAAGCAGGACACCCGTCCCAACTTCACGGGGCCCTGTTGCGAGGCGCCGCCACACGTCGGCAACGACCTGGTAGGGCTTGAACCAGCTCGCGATCGGGACGAACCACCAACCGATCGCCCACCTTGGCGTGGTGTTGGGTTGGCCGCCGCCGAGGGCCGGCACGTTGTCCACGACCCTGGACAGCCAGGCCAGAAACGCAATCGCCGCGACGAACTCGGTAATCAGATTCAGCCCGACCGCGGCATTCACACCGCGCTGCCACTGCTCGACTTCATCGACCGTTGTGGTGGCGACATGATCGAGCAGGTTGAATCCCTTGGCCGCCTCGACGACGAGGAGAAGAAGGGCAGCCGTTGCGATTCCCACCAGGACCATCGCCCATTTCGCCCGCGTCAGCGAGCCGCGGAAGCGGGCCGGGGGGCCGATGCTGATGGGTTCGGCGGCCCAGCCCGATGGTTCCGGTCGCTCGTCCATGCCGCCCTCTCCTCAGGAACCCCGTCGTGACCAGTTCGAATGCCGCAAGGCTACGTTGGTCGTCAATGCCAATGACGCCGGTCGGGCCGACTGCTGCTCGGAGGCAGTCGGTCAGTCGCTCGGCTGCTGGCGGCCGGAGAGATGGTCGCGGACCGCACGCTCGACCGCGACTCGGTCATCGGGATCGACCTCGGCGCCGTCGATCGTCAGGCGGCGCGGCCCGGCGCCCTCCGCTGGCCTGAGCTTGTCGTACAGCCAGGCTCCGACGAGTCCCGCGGCGACCTCGTCCGTGTGGGTCGTCGTGAAGTTCACCACGAACTCGAGGACCGACAGCAGCTCATTCGGCCCCGATGGGGTCCTGGGCGCGGGACCAACGGAGGTCAGGTAGCCCTCGATTCCCTCTGGGGCGTCG
>JBBRIM010000237.1:0-4156 GCA_038221095.1 Candidatus Limnocylindrales bacterium | reverse complement strand
GGACTCATCGTTGAAGGTGCCTCGGCCGTCGACGAATCGATGCTGACCGGCGAGGCGATGCCGGTCGACAAGGCGGCCGGCAGCGAGGTCATCGGGGCGACCCGGAACACCACCGGCTCCTTTGTCCTGCGCGCGACCCGGGTCGGCCGCGATACCGCCCTGGCCCGGATCGTGGAGCTGGTCCAGCGTGCCCAGGGCTCGAAGGCGCCGATCCAACGGCTGGCCGACCGGGTCGTTGAGTTCTTCGTGCCGGCCGTCCTGCTCGTCGCCGCGGGCACCTTCGGCGTCTGGCTGATCGTCGGCCCGGAGCCACGCCTGACCTTCGCCCTGACCGCCTTCATCAGCGTGGTGGTCATCGCCTGTCCCTGCGCGATGGGCCTGGCCACCCCGACGGCGATCATGGTCGGCACGGGCCGGGGCGCCGAGGCCGGGCTGCTGTTCCGGAATGCCGAGGCACTCGAGCGCGCCGGCCGGGTCCAGGTTGTCGTCTTCGACAAGACCGGCACCCTCACCATGGGCCGGCCGGCCGTCGGGGATATCGTCGCGGCCGCCGGGTGGACCGCCGCCGAGGTGCTGGACCTGGCTGCCTCGGCCGAGCGTGGCAGCGAGCATCCGATCGGCGCCGCCATCGTGGCCCGGGCCCACCTCGACGAGCTCGGATTCCGTCCAGTCGAGGGCTTCGCAGCACTGCCCGGCCATGGCATCAAGGCGACCGTCGACGGCCACCTCGTGGTGGCCGGTTCACGCCAGCTCCTCGCCGACCAGGCGATCGCCGAGTTCGCCGAGGCGCCCTTCGTCGGCGCGATGTCGGCCGCTGAGACCGCCGGTCAGACGCTCGTCTTCGTGGCGGCCGACGGCCACCCGGCCGGCATCGTGGTGATTGCCGACCCGCTGCGGCCCGAGGCGAACGCCGCCGTGGCCGGGCTGACCGCCGCGGGCATCGAGGTCTGGCTCGTCTCGGGCGACCAGCCGAGCACCGTGGCCGCCGTGGCTCGGACCGTGGGCATCCCGGTCGAACGCACTCGCGGTGGGGTCCTGCCGGCGGGCAAAGCGGCGATCATCGAAGAGTTGCAGGCCGGGCGCCGGCTCGTGGCGATGGTCGGCGACGGCATCAACGATGCTCCGGCGCTGGCCCAGGCCGATGTCGGGATCGCCATCGGCACGGGCGCTGATGTCGCTGTCGAGGCGTCCGACCTGACCCTCGTCGGGGGTGATCCGCGCGGTGTGATCGGCGCCCTGGCCCTGTCCCGCAAGACCGTCCAGACGATCCGCCAGAACCTGGCCTGGGCATTCGGCTACAACATCGTGCTGATCCCGCTGGCGATGGGCGTTCTGTACCCGGCCTTTGGCATCCTCCTCAATCCAGCCCTCGCCGCAGGCGCGATGGCGCTCTCGTCGGTCAGCGTGGTCAGCAACTCGCTCCGCCTTCGGAGCTTCGATGCCGGATCGCATTCCGGCCAGAGCGCCTGAGAGGAATTCGATGAATCCCGTCCCCGACACCCAACCCGCCAGGCCCGCGCTCGATCCCGTGTGCGGGATGACCGTGGATCCGGCCGTGGCCCTGAGCCGGGCCCTGCACAGCCGCCACGCAGAGCGCGACTTCTACTTCTGCGGCCGGGGCTGCAAGCTCGATTTCGACGAGGACCCCGAGCGCTATCTCCGGGCCGACTACGTCCCCTCCATGTGACCCACGACGACAATCCCGCCACCTGACTGATCCCGCGCCCCACAATGCGGGCCTGATGGGTAGTCCACGGAAGATCCTGCTTGATCCCGATCCGAGACTTCGGCTGCCGACCCGGGCCGTCCGGCTGCCGGACAAGGGGCTCCGCCGTTTGATCGACGACATGGTCGTGACGATGCGCAAGGCGGGTGGGGTGGGCCTCGCCGCACCCCAGATCGGAGAGCCGCTGCGATTGGCCGTCATCGAGGTCAAAGGCCTGCTGACCATCATCGGCAATCCGGCGATCGTCAAGACCGGCTTCCCGATCGTCGACTGGGAGGGCTGCCTGTCGATCCCCGACCGGGTAGGCCAGGTCCGGCGAGCGGCCGAGATCATCATCGTGGCCGACGATATCGAGGGCCGTCGGGTCCGGCATCGCGGCAGCGGCCTGCTCGCCCGGGCCTTCCAGCACGAGATCGACCACCTCGCCGGCCGGCTCTACCTGGACCTGATCGACCCTTCAGAGCTCGTCGACACCCGGCTCCATCCGGTTCCGCCGGGGTGACCGCCATCCGCGTCGTGGTTGGCCACGGTGCATCCGGGACGGCCGCGAGCATGGCGCCCTACGTCGAGGGGCTGCGGGCCAGGGGCTACCGGGCCGATGCCATCGATCTTCGTCGCGGCCGGGCGGAGGATGCCGTTGCGGGCTTCTGGAGTGCGACGGAGGCAGTCGTGGCGAGTGGCGCGACGGGGAGTGGCGCGACGGGGAGTGGCCGGGGCGGACACGGGCCGGGGCCGGGGGTCGGCCAGAGCGGCCTCGTTCTGGGTGGCCAGTCGTTCGGTGGTCGAGTCGCCAGCCTCGTCGCGGCCGAGCGACCGTCGGACGTGGTCGCCCTCGTCTGCTTCTCGTACCCACTCCACCGCCCCGGTGCCCCCGAAACGTGGGACGCGCGTACGGCGCACTGGCCGTTGATCAGCGGCCCCGTGCTGCTGCTCTCCGGCGAATCGGACCCGTTCGCGAGGATCGACTTGCTCCGTTCGGCGCTGGACCGCCTGGCGAAGGGCGAGCTCGTGACCTACCCCCGCCTGGGTCACGGACTGAAGCCGGTCCTGCCCGACGTCCTGGATCGCGTTGCCACCTTCCTCGATCGTGTCGAGGCCGTCCCCGAAGGCTGAGCAGCTCGCCGGGATCCGCGCGCCGCGCCGGCCGGCTTCACCTTGCCCGCGGCGGTCCGACCTGCACCAGTTGAATACGTCCGACCTGCCGACCGCGCTCCTCGTCGTCTTCCGGCATCTCGTGCAGCGGTTCGACCCGAGGACCCCAAGGCTCGCCGAGATCCAGCCGCAGATGCCGGAATTCGACTCCTTGCCTCGCGACCCCGGTCCGACTCATTCATCTGCTGCAGGAGCCCGGACCAGGAACCCACGAGCCCGGACGAGTTCCCCAGGCGAGCCCGAACCGGTCCGCTACGCGAGCCGCTCGGCGAGGTAGCGCAGGGCAATCGGGTAGCGGTATTCGATGCTGCCGTGACCCGCGTCGAAGAGTTCGAAGAACGGCGTGACCGCACCGGCCGCGAGACAGGCGTGGCGGAAGGCCTCGGCTCCCAGGTCGAGGAAGTACTCGTCGTGCGTCCCGGCGTCGATGTAGATCGCGCGGAGACTGCGCAGGGCTGCGATTCCACGCTCGGTCCGGGCAACCCGAACGGGATCCCAGGCGAGCCAGCGTGCCCAGATCTCAGGAATCAGCTCGCCGGTCGACGGATCGAACGGCAGCCGGATCGTGCCGTCGGGATCGGCGGAGTAGCAGGCGGCCATCGCGTACGAGTCGATGAGGATGTCATCGGCACCCTTCGAGAACGCCGGCCGGCTTCGGAAATCAGCCCACCAGCGTTGGTACGAACCGTCGTAGCCGTCGCGCAGAGCGCGGGCGACATGGGCGAACTCAGCCTGGTAGCAGGTCTCGAACAAGGCGTCGCCGGCATGCGTGGCCAGGGCCCCGAAACGATCAGGGCGGAGCAGGCCGTTGATCATCGCGCCGTAGCCGCCACTCGACTTGCCCGCGATCCCCCGGTGGGCCGGCTCGGCCAGGGTCCGGTAGGTGGCGTCAACCCAGTCCACCACCTCGTCGGCCAGGTAGGTCCCGTAGCGGCCGGTTCCGGGTGAGTCGATGAACTGGCTGCCGCCGTACGACGTCCAGCAATCGACGAAGACGATGAGGGTCGGTGGCGCGGGATCAGCGCCGTCCCCGGTGCCCGCAGCAGCGCCGCCGGCGAACAGCTCGTCGATCAACTCCGGGACGTTGCGCCGGAAGGCCGACCGGTTGCGCCACATGTCGAGCTGACCGGTCATTCCCTGGATGAGGTAGATCACCGGGAAGCGCCGGTCGGGCTGCCGGTCGTAGGCGGGCGGAAGGTAGACCCACAGGGGCCGGGCGACTGGATCGCCGAGTGGATTGCCATGCAGCACGGAGCTCTCGAAGACGTGTTCGTCGAG
>JBBRIM010000236.1:0-4169 GCA_038221095.1 Candidatus Limnocylindrales bacterium | reverse complement strand
GACCGCGAGGCGCCACGCCGCGTCCGGGATGGCCGGCCGGCCCGCCCCGAACCACACGACGAGGCTGATCGGGACCAGGAATCCGGCCCCGATCAGCATCCCCCGGCCCGCCGTGCGGAGGGGATCGTCGGCCGTCTTGAGGAGGATGTTCCAGATCGCGTGGAGGACCGCGGCGACCAGCAGCAGGAGCAGGATGCCGGGCGGCAATCAGGGGCGCCCAGAGGTTGTTCGTCGGGGCTCCGCGGCCGACCTGCCACCCTCGGCCATTTCCTTGAGGATCCGGAGGTGGGTCTCGATCAGGCTCGCCGCCGAGCCGCGCCCGAGGGCAATGAACCAGGCAGTCCAGCGCCCGCTCGTGGTCAATCCGGCCGTCCCGGCGACCCGCGTGCCACCGGCAACTTCCTCGAGAGACCAGCCTCGCAGCAGGCGGATCCCATCGCCGACCAGGATCATCTGGAAACGGCTGTCGGGACGTGCTTCGAGGCTCTCCAGCCGGATGTTGACCGCGAGCAGGCCGAGTCGCAGGCGGGCCGAGCGGGTCGCCCCGGCTGCGGGCCAGCTCGGCGCGGGTGGGCCGAGGCGGAGCTCGGGGAAGAGGGTGTCCTGGGCAGCCGGGTCAAGGAGCGTGGTCCACACCACCCTGGGTGTTGCCTGGATGTAGGTCAGCCGCTCGATGGCTCCGGGCGGCGGAGCGGGTCGACGAACGGGCATGCCGGGGCGCGCTCAGGCGCCGATCGGATGCCAGACCGTCTTCATCTCCAGGAAGGCGGCGATCCACTCGGGCCGCTGGGCGGCGCGGTCGTCGGTCCAGTCGAAGCCGGGATCGCTGACGCCTCGGGGTCGTCGGGCGATCCGCTTGATCGACTCGGCGGCGGCGATCTCCACGCTGGCCTGATCGTCCGGCTCAACCCCCCACGTGTCGATGGCATCGACATCGACGTGGGCAGCCAGGACCGGCACGAGCTCCCGCCGAAGCCCGGTCAGCAGGTTGACCACGCCGGCCGGCACATCGCTCGTGGCCAGCACCTCGCCGAGTGTCACCGACGGCAGCGGACGGCTCTCCGAACCGAGCACGACCGCGGCGTTACCCGAGACGAGGACCGGGGCGAGCCGGCTCACCAGCCCGAGCAGCGAGCTCGACTCGGGCGCGACCACGCCCACGACCCCGGTTGCCTCGGGGATCGTGAAGTTGAAGTACGGGGCAGCCACCGGGTTGGTCGAACCGAGCACCTGGGCGATCTTGTCGGCCCAGCCGGCGTACCAGACCCAACGGTCGATGGCGCGATCTACGAGCGTGCCCGCCCGACGGGCCGACAAGCCTTCGGCCGCAGCCACCTCGGCCACGAACTGGTCGCGCCGGCCCTCCATCAGCTCGGCCACCCGGTACAGGACCTGGCCGCGGTTCATCGCCGTCCGCGCGGCCCACGGCTCGAACGCCTTGCGGGCCGCTCGAACCGCGTCGCGGAGGTCCTTGCGCGAGGCACGGGCGGCGTTGGCCAGTTCCTCGCCCTTCGGATTCACGACCAGGTAGGTCCGGCCCGACTCAGAGCGGGGGAACGCCCCACCGATGTACAGCTTGTAGGTCTTCCGAACGTCGACCCGGTCGGGCCCGCCGAGGCGCACGCTGGGCATCAGCGATCCTCGAGCCGGACGTAGGCCTGCAGGCCATGCAGGCCGCCCTCGCGGCCATAGCCCGACTCCTTGTAGCCGCCGAAGGGCGAGGTCGGATCGAACTTGTTGAACGTGTTGGCCCACACGACGCCGGCCCGCATCCGGCGGACCATCATCAGGATTCGCGAACCCTTGTCCGTCCAGATCCCGGCCGACAGGCCGTAGGGCGTGTTGTTGGCCTTCTCGATCGCCTCCTCCGGGGTCCGGAAGGTGATCGTCGAGAGAACCGGTCCGAAGATCTCCTCGCGAGCGATCCGGTAGCTCTGGGCCACGTTCGTGAACAGGGTCGGCCGGAAGAAATAGCCTCGGTCGGGCAACTCGCAGGCGGGCTGGTAGAGCTCGGCGCCCTCGGCCACGCCGGCAGCCACCAGCTCGGTGATCTTGTCCAACTGGACCCGGCTGTTGATCGCTCCGACATCGGTGTTCTTGTCGAGCGGATCACCGACCCGGATCGTGGCCAGCCGATCCTTGAGCTTGGAGATCAGCAGCTCGGCGATCGACTCCTGGACGAGCAGGCGACTGCCGGCACAGCACACTTCGCCCTGGTTGAAGTAGATCCCATTGATGATCCCCTCGACGGCCTGGTCGAGCGGCGCGTCGTCGAAGACGATATTGGCCGCCTTGCCGCCCAGTTCGAGGGTCAGCGCCTTGCCCTGGCCGGCAATCCCCTGGGCGATCTTGCGACCGACCGCGGTCGAGCCGGTGAAGGCCACCTTGTCCACGTCGGGATGGGTGACGAGGGCCATTCCGATCTCGCCTGGGCCGGTGATGATGTTGACCACGCCCGGCGGCAGGTCGGCCTGGCGGCACAGCTCGGCGAAGAGGAGCGCAGTCAGTGGCGTGGTGCTGGCCGGCTTGAGCACGACGGTGTTGCCGGCGGCCAGGGCCGGGGCGATCTTCCAGGCCAGCATCAGCAGCGGGAAGTTCCAGGGGATCACCTGGGCGGCCACGCCGAGGGGCTTCGTGATCCGGCCCGGAAAGGCGTAGTCGAGCTTGTCGGCCCAGCCCGCGTAGTACCAGAAATGGGCCGCCGCCAGGGGCACGTCCACGTCCCGCGATTCCTTGATCGGCTTGCCCGAATCGATCGATTCGAGGATGGCGAACTCGCGCGAACGCTCCTGCAGGAGGCGGGCGATCCGGAACAGGTACTTTGCCCGCTCACGGCCGGGGAGCCGGCCCCAGCTCTTCGACTGGGCCTGGCGGGCGGCCCGGACGGCGGCATCCACATCGGCTTCGGTAGCCCGGGCGATCTCGGCGAGCGGTTCCTCGGTGGCCGGATTCAAGGTGGTGAACGTGGCCCCGTCCGACGACGGGACGTCCTTGCCGCCGATCCACAGCCCGTAACGCTCCCGGATCGTGACGATCTCGCGCGATTCGGGTGCCGGGGCGTATTCCCACGGAATGGCCTGGCCGTCGCCAAGACCCCAGCTGTTCGGGGCGCCGCTCGACGTGCTGACGGGCGTACCCGGTTTCGTTTCGGTGGCCATCCTGGCCATTATGGCACCGGGCACTCGGTGGACCAGACCATGTCCGGCTCGACCCGGGCCTCGGCAGCCCGGCTCACCCCAAAACTTGGCAGATACCAGCCCGGGTGGTAGTAGGCCGGAACCGGGCCTCGTTTCGAGCAGTCCCGCTCCCGTGAAGGCCTGGTTCATGCGTGGCCAGGTCGGCTCGCGAGGCGAATCGGGCCGAACGCCGGTCTCGATCCCGACGAATACCACCCGGGCTGGTAAACGCCAAGAATCGCTCGCGGCGAGCCCGGGCGGCCGCCTCGGACCCTCGGCGTGGACGAGCCGACGCAGCGCACCTCCGGCTGGCTGGTTACAACAGGCCGACCCGTGTAACATCGAGGCACAACTGAATAGCCTCCGGGGAGCGCAGATGCGCTGAGAGTGTGGTCCGACCACAGACCCGCCGAACCTGATCCGGCTCACACCGGCGTAGGGAGCAGGCCAACCGTCGACTCGACGCCGTCCCCGTTTCGACCGGGAGCGGCGTTCATTGTTTCCAACGAGGAGTCACGGTTCCATGTCCCGCAGTTCCAGCCGGTTCGCCTCGGCCGTCGCAGCGCTTGGCCTCGTGGCCGGGGCCTGCTCGAACGGCGGGCCGATCGTCGCCTCCCCAGCGCCAGCCTCGACCGTGCCGTCGACGGCCAGGCCACCGACGGCCACGGTCAGCGTCGCCCTGGATTGGACCCCGAACACCAACCACACCGGCTTCTATGTGGCCCAGTACAGCGGTTGGTACACCCAGGCGGCGATCGACCTCCAGTTCATTCCATACGCCAGCGCCAACGCCGAGACGCTGGTCGGCGCGGGCCAGGCGAACTGCGGGATCAGCACCGAGGAGGGCGCCACGTTCGCGATCGCGGCCGGGGCGAAGGAGCAGTCGGTCATGGCGATCCTGCAGCACAGCGCCAGCGAGATCGCCGTGCTCGCGAGTGGGCCGATCAAGCGCCCCCGGGACATGGACGGCAAGGTTTACGCCGGGTTCGGCTC
>JBBRIM010000235.1:0-4174 GCA_038221095.1 Candidatus Limnocylindrales bacterium | reverse complement strand
ACCGCCTGGCTGTCGCCGGTGATCATGGCCACCTTGATCCCGAGCGCATGGAGGGCGCCGATTGTCTCGGCGGACTCTGGCCGGATCTCGTCCTCGACCGCAAGCGCGCCGAGGATCTGGCCGTCCGCCACGACGTGCAGCACGGTTCGGCCATCGGCGGCCCAGGCATCCGTGGACTCGCTGAGCTCGGGCGATGGTTCGAGCTTCATATCCAGGAGCAGTCGCGGGCCACCGATCTGGATCACGCGCCCGGCGACGGTCGCCCGCGCTCCGCGTCCGGCCAGCGCCTCGAAGCCGTCGGCCGAAGGGACGTCCAGCCCTCGCTCGCGGACACCGCGCACGATCGCTCGAGCAAGCGGGTGCTCGGAGTCCGCCTCGACCGCCCCGGCCAGCGCAAGGAGATCAGGCTCCTTGACTCCGTCAGCGACCGCGACGCCGGCGAGCACCGGTTCGCCCTTCGTGAGTGTCCCGGTCTTGTCGAAGATGACCACGTTGAGCTCGCGTGCCCGCTCGAGCGCGATCCGATCCTTGACCAGGAGCCCGTTGCGCGCGCCCAGTGACGTGGAGATCGCGATCACCAGGGGAATCGCCAGCCCAAGCGCGTGGGGGCAGGCGATCACGAGCACCGTTGCCGTCCGCACGAGGGCACCCTCGCGGTCGCCGTTGAGCCACCAGAAGACGAGCGTGACGATGCCTGAGATGAGAGCGACGTAGAAGAGGACCGCGGCGGCGCGATCGGCCAGGGCCTGCGCCTTGGAGGCCGACGCTTGAGCGGCGGCGACCATCCGCATGATCCCCGACAGGGCCGTCGCATCGCCGACCGCGGAGACCCGGATGCGGAGCGAGCCCCCGGCGGCGACCGTCCCGGCCACGACCTTGTCGCCTACGTCCTTGGCGACGGTCTGGGACTCGCCCGTGATCATCGACTCGTCGACATCCGCCCGGCCTTCGGCCACGACGCCATCAGCCGGAACGCGGGCGCCCGGCCGGACGAGGACCACATCGTCGACGACGAGGGAGGCGAGGGGAACGGTCTCGGTGCCGTTGGCGGTGACTCGTTCCGCGCTGTCAGGCAGGAGTTCGGCAAGGGCGGCCAATGCTCCGCGCGCCTGGGCGATCGAGCGCATCTCGAGCCAGTGGCCGAGGAGCATGATCGTGATCAGGGTCGCGAGTTCCCACCAGATCTCGACCGAGAACCAGCCCAAGGTTCCGGCCCACGAGGTGAAGAACGAGACGACGATCGCCAGGCTGATCAGGGTCATCATCCCCGGCCGGCGATCGGCCAGCTCGCCGCGCGCCCCGCGCAGGAAGACGAGGCCGCCATAGGCGAAGACGACCGTGCCCAGGATCGCCGGGATGAACTGCGATCCCGGGAACGCCGGAGCCTGGTAGTGCAGCCAGGTCTGCGGGTCGTGGCTCCAGATCACGACCGGCAGGGTCAGCAGGAAGGTCAGCCAGAACTTGTCGCGGAACATCGCGACCGAATGGCCAGCGTGGCGGTCGTGGGCCATGCCGGCGTGCTGGTTGTGGTCCATTTGGTCCGACAGGTCCTACTGGAGCCGCGCGGTCCTGGATCGATGGGGCGCGGCTCGGGTCAGGATACGCGTCGTGGGCCGGCCGTCAGGGTTGAACCGCGATCGTGCCCTTCATGCCCGCCTCGTAGTGGCCGGGCGCATGGCAGGCGAAGGCGTCCGGACCGGATCCCTCGAACGTGTAGGTGAGTGACTTCGTCCCCATCATCCCGATGTCGGCGACCTCGGGCGTGCCGTCGGTATTGGCGGCGACGGCAGCGGCGGGGCCAACCATGAACTCGTGCGCGGTCCAGCCCATCGTGGTCACCTCGAAGGTGATCGTCTCGCCCGCCTTGATCGACACGACGTCCGGGTAGAAGCGCGTGCTGGGTCCGGCCACGATCCGGACGACGCGTGGTGCAGCCACCGTCCCGGCCACGAAGCCTGGTGTGGCCGGGTCCAATGATGCTGGAGCTGGTCGCGGCCAGGCGCCGACGAAGGTGAGCCCGCCGAGGACGAGGATCGCGACCAGCGAGACTACCGTCAATCCCGCGCCGAGCCGGGCCATTCCCACCGGCCGCGCCGACGCTCCCAGCGTAGCCCGCATCTCGGTGTACGCATCGACAGCGATTTCGCCACGAGCAAGACGTCCGGCGAGGATGGCCCCCGGCTCGTCCTTCACAGACCGGCCTCGGGCAATCAGAATCAGCCCGGCGACCAAGCCGATCAACGCGACGGCCGCAGCGAGCCCGAGCCACGTGAAGTTGGGGCTGGATCCGGTTCCGAACATCATCGTGGTCACCTCGTCAGACCCATGCCGATCGGACGACTCAATCGAGTTGGTGGACTGGGTCGGGTGGTCCGCCTTGGTGCTCCTGACATGACCCGCACCGCCCGACGATCGTGACGTGGGACAGATCGACCAGGAAACCGCGTCCGCGCCGGAGCGCGTTGACCATGCCCCTGGCCTCGAGGGCCTCGAGCTCCCACGTCTGGCCGCACTGCTCACAGTGCAGGTGGCCATGATCGCGGTCGGGCAGCACATGGAACTCCTGGCGGCCGTCGGCGCCGTGGCCATGCCGGACGAGGCCAAGTCCTTCAAGCATGTCGAGGGTGCGGTAGACCGTCGAAGGGGTCGTGCTGGGGTCGGCCGCCCGACATCGCTCGATCAATTCCGCGCCGGTCACATGCCCGTTGCTCTTCGAGAGAATCTCGATCAGCATCCGCCGTTGCGCGGTCCAGCGCATCCCGCGGGCATGGAGCAGATCTTGAACGGACGCCCACGGATCGACCACTGCCGGAGTAAGCAGGCTCATCCCGGACAGAGTACCTGCAATCCAACCGGCGCCTGCGAGCGAATGGACTATAGCGGCAGGCCATCTTGCAACCTCTTGCAGCAAGCGGCTTGCGCCACGTATGCTCTTGGTCGCGCAGACGCCTCAGGGAAGGAACCCGATGTTCGACAACGCCGTCCGATTGCTGACCACGTCGAGCGACCTCCGTAACCGGATCTTTCGGGTGTACGGGTTCCTGCTCGTCTTCAACGTCGTCGCCTGGATCCTGGCGTTGCTCGCCTCGGCGCAGTACCCGATCCTGCTGCCGACCGCCTTCCTCGCCTACACCTTCGGCCTGCGCCACGCGGTCGATGCGGACCATATCGCGGCGATCGACAATACGACCCGCAAGCTGATGCAGGACGGTCAGCGGCCGGTTGCGGTGGGCCTGTTCTTCTCGCTCGGCCATTCGACGATCGTGGTCGCCCTGTCGGTCGTGATCGCCATATCGGCGGCGTTCATCAGCAACGTGCCGACGCTCCAGTCAGTTGGTGGCCTGATCGGGACGAGCGTCTCGGCCATCTTCCTGTTGGTGATTGGCCTGATCAACCTGGTCGTCCTGATCGACATCTACCGGATGTTCCGCAAGGTTTCCCGCGGTGGCGAGTACGACGAGGAGAGCCTCGAGGACTTCCTCAACAACCGCGGATTGCTGGCTCGTGTCTTCCGGCCGATGCTCCGGGTGATCCGCAAGAGCTGGCATATGTACCCGCTCGGGCTCCTGTTCGGGCTCGGCTTCGACACCGCGAGCGAGGTCGCCCTGCTGGGCCTGGCAGCGACCTCGGGCGCCAACCACGTGCCGATCTACTTCATCCTCGTCCTACCCGCCCTGTTTGCTGCGGGAATGTCCCTGGTCGACTCGACCGACGGGATCCTGATGCTGGGCGCCTATGGCTGGGCGTACATCAAGCCGATCCGGAAGCTCTACTACAACCTGAACATCACCCTCGTGTCGGTGATCATCGCCTGCGTGATCGGCGGGATCGAGGCGCTCAGTGTCATCGGCCGTGAACTCGGATTGAGCGGTGGCATCTGGGATGCGGTCACCAACCTGGACTTCGAGGTGATCGGCCTGGCGATCATCGCGATCTTCGTGATCAGCTGGACGCTGTCCACTCTGATCTACCGCTGGAAGGGCTATGACGACCTCGGCAACGACGCCTCGATGTCGGGAGCGAGTTCGGTCTAGGTCAGCCTGCGCTGGCGGGATTGTGAAGACGGCAGACTCCTTGACCTCGGCATTCTCGAGCTCCCGGCTGGTCTGAACGCGGTACGTGGCCAAGCGCACCAGGTCCCCCGGCAGATAGGTCCGGCCAGGATCGCCGATCC
>JBBRIM010000234.1:0-4230 GCA_038221095.1 Candidatus Limnocylindrales bacterium | reverse complement strand
CCTGTGGGAGGTCGCCCAGGGCACGGGTCTGATCCGCTCTCACGTCGATGTGTGCGACCCGAACCTCGTCGCGCTCAAGGCCCTGCTCGAGCTTCGTGATGAGCTGCACGACCTCGTGGACCTGCGCCTGATCGCGTTTCCCCAGGACGGGATCCTCTCCTTCCCGAACGGGCGCGAGCTGATGCGGGAGGCGATGCGCCTCGGCTGTGACGTGATCGGAGGGATCCCACACTACGAGTGGACCCGCGAGGATGGCGTCGAGGAGGTCCATTTCCTGTTCGAACTGGCTGCCGAGACCGGCAAGGGCATCGACCTCCACTGCGACGAGACCGACGACGACCAGTCGCGTTTTCTCGAGGTGGTCGCCGCGGACACGATGCGCAGCGGCATGCAGGGCCGGGTCGTCGCCGGTCATACCACTGCGATGGGCTCGTACAACGACGCCTACGCCTTCAAGCTGCTCCAGATCCTGAAGCGAGCGGGGGTCACGATCGTGGCCAATCCGCTCGACAACGTTGCTCTCCAGGGCCGCTTCGACAGCTACCCCAAGCGGCGCGGGATGACCCGGGTCAAGGAACTGGACCAGGCCGGGGTGAACGTCGCCTGCGGCCACGATTCGATCATGGACCCGTGGTACCCGCTCGGCCGCGGTTCGATGCTGGATGCCCTGTCGATGCTCGTCCACGTGGGCCAGATGACCGGCCGGGGCGAGTTGTTCAGAGCCTACGAGATGGTGACGACGAACGCCGCGCGGGCGGCCGAAGTCGAGTACGGAGTGGAGGTGGGCAAACCGGCGAATTTCGTGATCCTAGATTGTGACGATGAGGCCGAGGCGATTCGCCTCCGGCCCAGCGCCCGCTGGGTCGTACGCCTCGGACGGATCGTTGCGGAGACGGAGCCGTCTCATTCGGTCGTCCACGCCGCTGGCGGCGACGAGCCGGTGAGCTATACCAAGGAGGAGGGCTGAACAGCATGGTGGTCGAAGCGATGACCCGAGACACAATGCCCAGCGGCGAGGGCGATCTCACGATCGAGGGCCACGGGATCGAGCCGATTCCCGCGTCCGCCCGATACGGCTCCGTCTATCGGCTGTTCACGGTGTGGTTCACCCCGAACCTCGTCCCCGCTGCCTTCGCCCTGGGGGCCCTGGCCTCAGTCATCGGGCTGGGCTTTGTCTCCGGCCTGCTCGCGATTCTTGTCGGAAACGTGATTGGTGGGGCCGTCGTGGCTATCCTCGGGACGATGGGCCCGAAGCTTGGGCTGGGCCAGATCCCAATCAGCCGGCTGTCGTTCGGCAAGGGCATCGTGGTGCCCGGCATGATCAACTGGGTCAGCACGATCGCGTGGGATGCAATCAACGCCTTCTTCGGGGCCTACGCCATCCAGGTGCTGACCGGCGGCGCCGTGCCCTTCTGGCTGGGACTCCTGATCGTGATCGTCTGCCAGGCTGGCCTGAGCGTGATCGGCTATGAGGCGATCCATACGTTCGAGAAGTACGCCGCGATCGGGCTGGCCATCCTGTTCGCGATCGTCACGATCGCGCTCTCCTCGAAGGCGAACTTCGGGATGGTCGGAACCGGTGACAGCCTGGCCAATTTCGTCCTGGTGACGACGATCGTGGGCAGCTTCAACCTCGGCTGGGCGCTCTATGCCTCGGACTACTCGCGCTACCTGCCGGCTGCAACACCATCGTTCCGGGTTGCCCTGTACGCCTTCCTCGGGATTGCCATCTCGGCTGCCTGGATTGAGTTGCTCGGCCTGGCCACCGTTGGTGCAGTCAAGGACGCCACGGTCGATCCGGTCCATCAGATCGACGCCCTGCTTGGTGGCGGAGTGATCAGCGCGGTGGCCATGATCGCGATCTTCTTCGGGACGGTCGCGGTCAATGCGATGAACGACTACTCGGGCTCGCTGTCTCTGCTGGCGGCTGGCATCAAGGTCTGGCGGCCAGTCTCGGCCTTGATCGTCGGGGTCCTGAGCTACATCGCCACCCTGTGGCTGTACACCCAGAATTTCAACTCCACCTTCGAGAGTTACCTGCTCCTGATCACCTACTGGATCGGGCCCTGGGCCGCGATCCTCCTCGTCGACTGGCAGCTCCGCCGGCATTCCGCCGCAGGTGCCGCGCAGGTCTCGAACTACAGCCTGCTGCCCAGTGGGCGGAACGCCTTGATCGCCCTGGCGGTCGGCTTCGCCGTTTCGATTCCGTTCATCAGTCAGTTCCCAACGTTCGTCGGCGCCGCGGCCAACGCCCTCGGCGGCGCCGACATCGCCTACGTCATCGGGTTCATCGTCGCCGGGGCCGTGTACTGGGGCCTCGAGCGCACCTCGCCGACCTCCGTTCCCGCCTGAACGCAGGCACGGGTCAGTTCGCGGTCAGCTCGGGGCGCTGATCGCGGACTGGCTCGAGGTCCAGGGTCTCGGTCCATCGAGCAACTTCGTCACAGGTCGCGATCCACAGGCCGTCGAGTGCCTTCGCCCGCTTGATCAGCGCCTCGAGTCCGGCTGCCCGTGACGGCCGCCCGGAGACGAATGGGTGGTTGGTCAGGACGAACAGCCCACCGGCAGCCGTCAACTCGTCGAGCTCCAGGGCCCAGCGAGCCACGACCTCGACCGGGCTGGCGATGGCGCCTGATCCGGACAGGTCGGGCAGGTAGACGTACGGCTCCCAGTCGTCGAGGCTCCAATGAATCGGCAGCTCGATGATCGAGGCCGGCGCATCGGCGGCTCCGGCCGGTCCGGCTGCCAGGCGGTACGGCCGATCCGCATCCATGAGGCTCGAATCGTAGCGAAAGCCATGCCGCTCGAGGATCTCCGCTGAGGACCAGCTCGCTTCCCACATCGGTGCCCGCCAGCCACTCGGCCGTACACCGGCCACCGCATCGAGGGCGGCCAGGCCGCGGATGAGGATGGCCTCCTCGGCTTCAGGCGAGAGGGCCGCAACCGACTCGTGGAGGTAGCCGTGGTGGGCAATCTCGTGGCCGGCAGCCTGGATGCTCCGCACGACGCCGGGCCAGCGTTCGGCGGTGTAGCCGGGCACGAAGAACGTCGCCTGGATCGCGACTCGATCGAGGATTCGCAGGAGCCTCGGTACGCCCGTCCGCGGCCCGTAGGCCTGGTGGCTCATCACCGACCTGCGCCCCGCGGAGGTCGGATCGGCGGTGAGAATCGCGCTCTCGGCGTCGACATCGAACGTGAAGCAGGCCGCCGCTCGACTGCCCGCCGGCCAGGCGAACTCCGGTTCGGGCGTGCCCGAATGGCCAGCCAGGCTCATCGCCGGCGCAGCGCGACGAGCGAGAGCATGTCGTAGGCCAGGTTGGCGGCCAGGAAGGCGGTCTGGCCGGCCGGGTCGTAGGCCGGGATGACCTCGACCACGTCGAACCCGACGAAGTCGATCCCGGTCAGTCCGCGGACGGCAGTCAGGGCGTCATGGGCCGACAGGCCGCCCGGCTCGGGCGTCCCGGTGCCCGGCGCAAACGCGGGATCGACGACATCGATATCGAAGGTCAGATAGGTGGGTCGATTGCCCACCCGCTGGCGGATGCGTTCGCTGACCGTGGCCGCACCCAGGCCCAGGACGTCCTCGGTCGTGAGGTAGTCGAGGCCAAGCTCAGACCGCAGGACGAGCCAGTCCTCGGGGCCGTAGAGCGACCCGCGCAGGCCGACTTCGAGCGAGTGCTCGACATCGACCAGGCCTTCCTCGATCGCCCGGCGCATCCACGTGCCATGGTTGTATTTCTGGCCGAAGTAGCTGTCCCAGGCGTCGGTGTGGGCATCGAAGTCAATCACGGCCACCGGCCCGGCGGCAGCCGCGGCGCGCAGGTGGGCCAGCGTGCAGGCGTGGTCGCCGCCGATCAACAGGGGCACGACCCCGGCAGCCATGATCGAGCCCACGGCCGCCTCGATGGCCGCATAGCTCGGCTCGATGTAGCCGGGCACGATCGCGATGTCGCCGTGGTCGATGCAGGACAGCACGTCGAACGGCGCCACCGACAGGTTCGGGTTGTATGGCCGGAGCATCATCGAGGCATCGCGGACGGCCCCCGGCCCGAACCGGCCGCCGACCCGATACGAGACCCCGGTGTCGAAGGGCACGCCGACAACCGCCAGGTCAACGCCGGCCAGATCGACCACGTGGGGCAGCCGGGCGAACGTCGAGGGTCCGGTAAAGCGCGGCGAGTTCAGTGAATCGGCAGGACCGTAGCGCGGCATCCGTCCATCCTAGCGGGC
>JBBRIM010000233.1:0-4254 GCA_038221095.1 Candidatus Limnocylindrales bacterium | reverse complement strand
CCTTGACGAAGACATGCAGGTCGCCCCGGGCGTTGGCCCGGCGGAGGTGTGGAACACCCTTGCCGCGCAGGCGGATCTCGGCCCCGGGCTGGGTCCCGGCCTTGACCTCGACCTGCTCGTCGCCCTCGATCGTGGGGATCGTCAGGCGTGTCCCGAGAGCCGCCTGGGCGATCGAGATCTCCCGTTCCAGGTAGAGCTCGGTGCCCTCGCGCCTGAGGATCTTGTGGGCCTGGATGTGAACCGCGACATAGAGGCTCCCGGCCGGCCCACCGTGCGGCCCCGCCTCGCCCTCGCCGGACAGCCGGATCTGGTGGCCCTCGTCGATGCCGGCCGGGATCGTCACCCGGATCTTCTTGCGGTGCTCAACCCGGCCATCGCCGCGACAGGTCTCGCATGGCGTCTCGACGATCTGGCCTTCGCCGTGGCAACGAGGGCAGGCCTGGACGTTGACCATCTGGCCGAGCATCGTCTGGCGGACGCTGCGGACCTCGCCCCGACCCTCGCACTGGGGGCACTTCGTCAGGCTGGTTCCCGGCTTGGCACCCGTGCCGGTGCAGGTCGCGCAGCGGTCGAGGACCGGAAACTCGATCTCCTTGTCGGTCCCCAGGACGGCCTCGGCAAACGTGATCCGGAGGTCGTAGCGGAGGTCCGAGCCGGTATTCGCCCGGCCCGTCCGGCGGCCACCGGCCGCCCCGCCCCCGAAGAACGCGTCGAAGATGTCGCCGAACCCGCCGAAGCCCTGGTTGAACCCGGTGCCGGCCCCGGCACCGTCAACGCCGGCCTTGCCGAACATGTCGTAGGCCTGCTTCTTGGTGGGATCGGACAGGACCTGGTAGGCCTCGTTGATCTCTTTGAAGCGCACGTCGGAGCCCGCATCGGCGTTCACGTCCGGGTGCCACTTCTGGGCAAGCCGACGGAAGGATCGCTTGATCTCCGCGTCGCCGGCAGTTCGATCGAGCTCGAGGATCTCGTAGTAGTCGCGCTCAGTCACCATTCGATCGCCAAGGATACGAGAGGTGACCGCGAGACGGGTCCCGGCTGGGCCGCTGCCTCAGCCGGGGGTGCCGGGCGGCTCAGGCCGTGGGGGCGTTGCTCTCCGTCGGCACGTCGCCGAGGACCGAGCGCAGGGCTGCCGCTGCGCCGAGCAGGGCCGACGACTCGGCCGGAATGATCAGTTTGGCGTTCGGGCTGTTGGCGAACTTCGAGAGCGTGTCGAGCTGGAGGATGGCGACCAGGGTTGGACTGGGGTTGGCCGCGGCGATCGCATCGTAGACGGTCTTGATCGCCTGGGCACGGCCCTCGGCCTCGAGGATCGCGGCCTGCCGGTTGCCCTCAGCCCGCAGGATGGCCGACTGGCGCTCGCCTTCGGCGCTCTTGATCGCCGCCTGCCGGTTGCCGTCGGCGACGTTGACCGCCGACTGCTGGAGCCCTTCCGACTGGAGGATCTTGGCCCGCTTCTCCTGGTCGGCCTGCTTCTGGAGCGCCAGGGCCGCCAGGATCTGAGGCGGCGGGGTGATCTCGACGATCTCGATCCGGTTGATCCGGATCCCCCACTTGTCGGTGACCGCCTCCATCTGCTGCTGGACGTCCACGTTGATCCGCTCACGCTCGGACAGCGCCTCATCGAGCGACAGGGTGCCGATGACCGAGCGGAGGGCCGTCCGGGCCAGGGCGTCGATGGCGACATCGAAATTGGCGATCGAGAAGAGGGCCTGCTTGGCGTCAACGACCTGGGTGAAGATCGTGGCGTTCACCGCGACGACCACGTTGTCCTTGGTGATCACCTCCTGGCGATCGCCCGGCCGCGGGAACTCGCGCATGTCGACCATCACGATCGCGTCGATGAAGGGCATGATCAGGACCAGCCCTGGATCGTGGATCCCGCGGAATTCGCCAAGACGCTTGACGACGCCGACCGAGCCCTGCTGGACCAGGTTGACAACCGAGCGCAGCAGATTCAGGGCAAAGACGATGATCAGGACGATCAGGGCCAGGGCGACGAGCCCGGCGATCTGGGACGTATCCATCTTCGGGCGAACTCCAGTGGTTGCCGGCTCAGCCGGCGGGGCGCACGACGAGCGTCGTTCCCCGAACAGCGGTGACGATCACGGAGGCACTCCCCCCGATCTCGGAACCATCGTCTGAGATGGCCAGCCAGGTCTCGCCGGCCAGGCGAACATGACCCGGATGCAGCTCGTCACCGATCGCATCGGTGGCCAGGGCGCGCTCGCCCACGAATCCGCCGTGGACCCCGCGCGACGCGGTCCCTCCGCTGTTGCGAATGAACCGATTGGCGAAGCGCGGCCGGACCACCGCAACCCCGATGACGGCAACCGCGAGCGCGACGAAGGCCTGCAGCCAGATGGGACTGTCGGGCAGGACGAAGGCAAGGATGCCGGCGACCAGGGCACCGAAGCCCAGAAAGATGGCGTAAAACGCCGCGCTGTGGAGTTCTGCCAGCAGGAGGGCGACCCCGAGGACGAGCCAGACGATGTAGATCACGGTGGAGCTGAGTGTATGCCGATCTCAGCCGGCCGCAAGGGTGGCGGCCCGCTCCAGGACGTCGGCCAGCATCGGCGCCGTCAGCCGGCCGGTGAACGTGTTCTGCTGGCTCGGGTGAAACGAGGCGACGAGCCGATACGGCCCGACCTGGACCTCGGCGCGGTGCCCGAAGCGGGGCTTCGGACGGGGCACCGGGTGACCCAGGGCGGCAACGGTCCGAAGCACCACGCCCCAGCCGAAGCCGCCAAGGGGAACGATCACCTGCACCCGGTCCAGGAGGGCCAGCTCGCGGACCAGGAACGGGGCGCAGTTGTCGCGCTCCGCGTTCGTTGGCCGGTTGAGGGGCGGGGCGCAGCGGACCGCGGCGGCGATGTACGCGTCGGTCAGGGTCAGGCCGTCGTCCGCCCGGCGCGAGGAGGCTCGATCGGCGAAACCCGTCTGATGGAGTGCCGTCCACAGGAAATCGCCCGAACGATCGCCGGTGAAGACCCGGCCGGTCCGGTTGCCACCGTGGGCCGCCGGCGCGAGCCCGACGATCAGGACGCGGGCGTTCGCGTCACCAAAGCCGGGGAGTGGCCGGCCCCAGTAGGGTTCATCGGCGTAACGGGCGACTCTGTCGCGGGCCACTCGCTCGCGCCACTCGACCAGGCGCGGGCACAGCCGACAGGCGACGATCTCGGCCTCGAGGGCGGCCAGCGCCGAGCGATTGACCACTGGGTCTACTTCAGCAGGAGCTTGTCGAGACGGCGCGAGACGACCCACAGGCCGATCGCGCCCATGACCAAAAGGTAGGCGATGTCGACGAGCAGGACGGGGCCGATCTGGCCCAGCGCCAGCGAGCGGAGCAGGTCGATGCAGCGCGACAGCGGGGTCAGTGCAACCAGCGTGCGCAGCGGCTCGGGATAGACGCTCAAGGGGTAGAACGTGGACGAGAACAGGAAGAGCGGCAGGGTCACCACGAAGATGTAGTCGAAGTCGGTCCAGCTCCGGACCCACGTGGTCGCGGCCATGCCAACCGCTGCGAAGGCGAAGCCGATCAGCATCGCGGCCGGCAGGGACAGGATCACCCACGGCGAGCGGACCAGGCCGAGGACGACCATGACGCTCAGAAAGCCAATCGCATAGAGCGTGCCCCGGATCAGGGCCCAGGTGATCTCGCCAACGGCGATATCGGAGATCCCCAGCGGGGTGGACAGGATCGCGTCGTAGGTCTTGGCGTAGCGCAGCTTGAAGAAGATGTTGAAGGTCGAGTCGTAGATCGCCCCGTTCATCGCCGACGAGGCGAGCAGGCCGGGCGCGACGAAAACGCCGTACGGAATCGGGCCGCCGTCCGGTCCGGTCACGTTGCCGACCAGGGCACCGATCCCGAATCCGATCCCGAGCAGGTAGAAGAGCGGCTCGAAGAAGCCCGACACCAGGACCATCCAGGTCCGCCGGTAGGTCATCACGTTGCGCTCGACCAGGCGATCGGCTCGACGTCCGAAGGGCAGGCCCGGCAGGATTCGGCTGGCGACGGTCATTCGACTACTTCGACAGGGCGCGTCGGAAGGTGATCAGCGCGCAGCCGACCCCGACCATGATGTAGGCCGCCAGCACGCCCAGGTGGACGATCGCCCCGATCGGGTCGAGGTTGCCCAGCGACAACCCCCGGGCGAGCGCAACTCCGTGCCACGTGGGGGTGAGCCAGGCGATGGGGCGAATGATCAGGGGCAACTGTTCGATCGGGAAGAACGTGCCCGAGAAGAGGAACAG